>JABMPU010000029.1 GCA_013203665.1 Armatimonadota bacterium | reverse complement strand
TCCCACAACTGAAGTTGTGGGTTAATTCAATATTCAGTATATGATTAACCCACAGTTTTAACTGTGGGATGAAAAGAAACCAAACTCGCACAGAACCACTTTAGTGGTTTCAATATGAATTATGCAAAACCCTTTAAGTTTAAATAAACTGGAGGAAAAATGAAAATCAGAAATATTTTATTAATTGTATTAATTTTAGTCATCATCGCTGAAGCATATTTTTATCTTGAATCAAAAAAATCACCTTTGGGTAGGGAAAGAATCAGAAAGCCCAAGAAAGAATTTATAGAGCGACCTTTCGGACCTCCCTTAAAAAAGGAGCCCGATGCAGTAACTAATGAATGGATGTCTTATCAACGCTGTTATCCGTATGATAAGATTAAAATCGATTCTTATCTATTGGGAATGAATCAGGCAATGGAGCTACATGAAAATTCAATTGAATCCAGGTATGATTGGGAATTAGCCGGACCAACAAATATTGGCGGCAGGATCACGGATCTGGCAGTTCATCCTGATTCTCCGGAAACAATTTATGTGGGCGCAGCTTCAGGTGGAATATTCAAAACAATAGATAATGGAGAAAACTGGCAGAATGTTTTTGCAGATGCTCCTGTTATTTCCATTGGAGATATCGCCATTGATCCGAATAATGAGAATATTCTTATTGCTGGAACCGGTGAAGCAAATGCATCCAGTTACAGTTTTCTGGGAAATGGAATTTACAAGACAGTTAATGCAGGAGAAAGTTGGGAGCACATGGGATTGGAAAATTCTGCTTACATTGGAAGGATTATAATTGATCATTCAAATTCTGAAAGAATCTATGTTGCTGCTTGCGGGAATCTTTTCAGTGCAAACGAAGAAAGAGGAATCTATCGCAGTGATGATGGTGGATTATCCTGGGATAGAAAATTGTTTGTAACAGATTCCACATCAGCTATTGACCTGGTTCAACATCCTTCCAATCCTGATATTCTTTATGCTGCCATGTGGGAAAGAATGCGAGGTTTAACTTATCGTCGCTCTTTTGGAGAAACATCCGGTATCTGGAAAACAACCGATGGAGGAGAAACCTGGTTCGAATTAACGAGTGGATTACCAACAGGAAATAATGTGGGCAGGATCGGACTGGATATTTCCAAAACAAATCCGGAAGTTCTTTATGCATTTTATGATATGCCGAATTCAGAAGTGAGAGTTTATAGAACCTCTAATGGGGGAGATGCCTGGGTACAAACAAATGATTCTTATTTGCAGGGAATGAATTTCTCATTTGGCTGGTATTTTGGTCAAATCAAGGTTGATCCCGCAGATGAAAACCGGGTTTACGTGCTGGGAGTAGAATTATATCGTTCTGATAATGGCGGTAATAGCTGGATTCTGCTGGCGGATTATGGCAATATGGATGAAATCCACGTTGATCATCATGCCATGCATATTGATGAAGATACTGGTAGGATTATCGAAGGAAATGATGGTGGATTGTATATAAGTTACAATCTTGGAAATGATTGGATAAAAATCGACAATATTCCTCTTACACAGTTTTATGCAATCGAGATAGATAATACAAATCCTTATAGAATTTATGGTGGAACTCAGGATAACAGTACAATCCGAACTTTAACAGGAAATCTGGATGATTGGCATGTTATTTTGGGAGGAGATGGTTTTTATACTCTTGTTGATCATTCAAACCCAAATATAATTTATGCAGAGTATCAATGGGGGAATCTTTTTAAATCTAATGATGGTGGATATTATTTTTCTTATATTGCAGGAGAAATGGAGAATGACAGAAAAAACTGGTCTTCTCCTCTGGCTATGCATCCTGATGATCCTGAAACTCTCTATTTTGGCACATTTCGTATCTGGAAAACAACAGATGGTGGTAATGACTGGACCGCTGTAAGTGAAGATTTGACTGATGGTGACGATGGCAGCAGTTATCACACAGTTAGCACAGTTGCAGTTTCACCAACATATCCTGAAGTTGTTGTTGCAGGAACAGATGATAGTCATGTTCATATTTCAGTTGATGATGGAGTAAGTTGGACTGAAATCTCTGAAGGCTTACCAGAACGATGGATAACTCGCGTAGCAGCAGACCCATTTGATTTCTTCACTATTTATGCTACAGTTTCCGGGTTCAGGTGGGATGAACCTGCTCCACATGTTTTTAAATCTACTACTCTTGGTTCTGTTTGGATGGATATAAGTTCCAATCTGCCTGAAATTCCTATCAATTGCATTGTTTTAGATCCGCAAATTCCTGATAGGATTATTGTGGGTTCGGATGCTGGAGTATTCTATTCTGAAAATGGAGGAGGAAGCTGGGTAAGTATTTCCCAGGGAATTCCAAATGTTCCGGTTACAGATATGAAAATTCATAATCAAACCAGAACTCTGATTATTGGAACTTATGGATGTTCAGCTTATAAAATTAATCTCGATGATATTTACGTGAGTTCGGAGAATGTTGTTACAATTGAACCTATAGCAAAGTTATATCAGAACTATCCGAATCCTTTTAGTCTATCAGATGCTGGACGTAGCCTTTCTACAACCATAAGTTTTTCCCTGAAAGAAACTGCAAATGTAAGACTTGAAATTTTTAATATCAAAGGTCAAAAAATCAAAACATTGATTGCAGATGATCAAAAAGAAAAAGGAGAACATTCTTTAGTTTGGGATGGTACAGATGTGAATAACAGGTTTGTGAGCAGTGGAACTTATTTATATAAATTGGTAGTTAATAATAAGTTTGAAACATCAAAGAAATGTGTATTATTAAAATAGTGAAAGTTTTATTGACATATTCTACACTGTAAAATTTTTATCTGTTTATGAAAACTATAGCGATTTATACAGGTGTTATTTTAGTAGTTGGATATATTGTAATTATTAGTCTGATTAATGCGATTAAGACACATAAGAAAAAGCGGGTTTCCAAGAAAAGTCGTTTAAGACGATTGGATAGAAGGCTCAAAGAAATTATCAATAAAGATTGATATTTAATAACGCTTAAGGAGCAAAAAATGAAAAAAATAATTTTAATTTCATTATTGATTTTAATTACAACTTTTGTTTTTGCAGAAATAACAGCAGATTATTTTAAACCGGATTATAAATTTATGTTATTCAATCCCAATAAATTAACTATGAATCATTCTTTTTCTTTTATGAGTGGTTTTTCTTCAAATAATCAGGGATTCTATCAATCTGTTTACACAAATCATCTGAATTATCGTTTCAATTCAAAACTGGATTTTAAATTGGATTTGAATTTTGTGAATTATGGTTCAACAACTTTTCAGAAAGATTTTAAAATAGAAGGGAATAACGATAATACAAGCAAGGTTCTACCGAGTTTTCAGTTGAATTATAAACCTTCTGAAAATACAAAAATCACTTTTGAATTTCGTCAGTTTGGCGATTACAATCTATACAATTCTATGAATAGGGATTGGTAAAATTTTTCTCAGTTGGGCTTGACTTGCAACGACTTGTCCGGGCGTAATGCAATGAAGACTGAAGTTCGAGTTGAGAATAACTAATATTGCAAATCTCAAGATGCATTCCTTTCAGTCCATTTTATTATGGATTAACTTAGATTAATTCCCAATCTGCAAACTCTTCGTCAATAATAAACAACTTTCCATTCAGTTTTGTTTTAAGTTCATTTTTATGAATATCATCTAAAGTAAAGCCATCTGTATTGAAAATATTACTGCTGATAACTGCTATTTCATCTTTTCTCAAATCTATCTGCTCAAGAATATCTTTTGCGTTCAGCAGGCCTGTAACCGTAATAGATTCTCCTAAAAAGTAATTTGAAATCGCTTTTACACGAGCTTTATTTGGGAGGGTAGAGTTTATTTCTTCAGCAATTTGAATAAAATAATCATAAGCTAATTTGCCGGTGATAAAAACAAAGTTTTCATTGATTTCAGCAACTTCATTAATAAACTTATTCTTATTCCTTTTCCAGTTTTCCAGCAGTAATCTAATCATTCCAATCCCATTTTCAAGTTGAGGATAGCTATCATAAAAATCATCAGGAGGAATTTGCTGATTTGCCAGAACATAGATCTCATCAGAGCAATATGTTTTAGGAAAATCACAGGAAACTTTGATGAGTTCTTTTGCCAGATTAGAATTCACAGTTTGAATTTCCTGTAAAGAATTCCTGTATTTGGTAATACCAACAGGTACAATTCCGATTGAAAGAACATCTATAGAAGTTAAATCCTGCAAAGTATTTATCATTTCGTTGCCATCATTCCAGCCGGGAATTATTACAATTTGAGTATGCAATTCGATTCCGTTTTTTCTAAGGAATGTTAATTGGTCTAAAATATTGAAATCAATTTTATATTTCATTAGTTTTTTGTGTAAAACTGGATTTGTTGTGTGAACAGAAATGTAAAGAGGGCTTAATTTTTGGAAGATTATTCTTTCATAATCTTTCTGAGCAAGGTTTGTTAAAGTTATGAAGTTTCCATAAACCAAAGACAGGCGAAAATCATCATCTTGCAAATAAAGCGATTTCCTCAGGTCAGAAGGCATCTGATCTACAAAACAGAAAACGCAATCATTAATACAGGTTCTGCATTTATGAGGAATCGGTATGATTCCTAAAGACTTTTCAAAATCTTGATATAAAAAGATTCTTTTTGTTAACTTTTCAGAATTTTTAAATTTAATCAATAAAGATTCTTCAGCTCCAAAAAACTGTAAATCCAAAAAGTCATTTATTGAGTTTTCATTAATTGAAATTATGACGTCATTTGCTTGTAAACCTTCTTGAGCAGCGATACTTCCGGGAAGGATCGAATCAATTGTTAAGGGCATTCTTAATCACCGCTGATGAAAGCGGAGACAATTTTCATTGAGTCAATTTCTTTGAAAATAAGGTTCAAAGCTGAGGTGATGGGAATTGCCAGAATCATACCAACAGGTCCCCAAATCCAATACCAGAAGATCAAAGAAATTAGGATAATTATTGGAGAAAGATTAAGACCTGTTCCCATAATTCTGGGTTCGATCACATTACCAAAAGTCATCTGAATTGAAGGTAAAGTTATCACAACTGCGATTAATTGCCAGCTCAAACCGAATTGAAAGAAACAGATTATCATAGGAAAAGCTGATGCGATTATGGAACCGATATTGGGGATGAAATTCAAAATGAAGATAAATAAACCTGCAATAATTACAAAATCAATCCCATAAGCATAAAGAAAAAGCATGGAAACCAAAGCAGTTGCCAAGCTGATAAAGGTTTTATTTACGAGGTATTTTCTTACCTGCCCTTCAATTTTTGCAATAACATTGAGGGAATGCAACACATCTTTTTCAGTGATTACTTTTTCCACTCGATGGAAGAGTTTGTTTCGCTCCAAAACAATAAAGAGCATAAAAACAACAGTTAAAAGCAGCTTAATAAAGAAGTCGATAAAGTTACCCATTGTTGCGGAAATAACTTTAGTGAAAGATAATTTATTGGCGATTTCAACCCAGTTTACTTTATTATTCAGATAATTTTTTACCTGTTCCACTGGAATTTCAAATTTTGTAATAAAATCCTGAACAAGAGTTGTCATTTTTTCTTCATATTTCGGGAACTCTGTTACGAATGATGAAACACTTGTATAGACGATTGTTCCGGTTAAAGTGAAAGAAATTAAGATAATGATTACCATTATCAATAGGATTAAGGAAATTGGGATTTTCTTTTTGATTAAAAATCTATTAAAAGGAGCAAAAATAAACGAAAGGAAAATTGCGAAAGTAAGTGGAATAAAGATTGTTTTTAAAGTTTTAAGGATATAAACAATGATTGCAGTTGCAATAATTCCTAAGACTACTTTCAAAAAATTTGATTTCAACTTTATCCATTCCTTAATATATTTGTAAATACTTTAAAAAATTGAATCAAATATGTCAATGATTTTTCGCACTAATGATTTTCAATCTGAAGAAAATTATGCAATTATGTTAAATAGGATTTTAATTAGTCTCCCAAATCTTTTAATCTTTTCAATCTATCAGGTTCATTTTGTTGCAACCAATTATCTTTGGAAAGATTTTCAAAAGCAAGTTTGAAATATTTCTTAGCTTCTGTTTGATTATCTTTGATTAGATACAATTCACCCAATTCTTCAAAAACATATCCATCCTGTTCAAGTTGCTTCTCTTCAAATTCTTTTTTCAAAGCAAGTTGTATTTCCAGAGCTTCATCAATTCTTCCTAATGACCTGAAGGTTCTGGCAATGTTCCATTTCTGAATTCTGATGCTATATTCATCATTTATTTCCTGACGCCATTTCAATGCTTTTTCAAATAATTCCAAAGCTTTTTCATATTCCTGCAGATCATGATAAGTCCAGCCAATATTGTTATAAAGAGGTCCCAGCCAACCTTTAGCTCTTTTGTCTTCCGTTTTTTCAGTAAGGTCAAGAGCTTTCAAAGACCATTCAAGTTGCTTCTCTGGAAGAACTACAATGCCTATCATATGAGCAGCATCGATAGCATACAAATCCAGTTTATTAGTTGTGCCGAATTCCCAAGCTTCAAAAAATAATGGTTTAGCTTTTTCAGAAACACCGGATGAATTGTAAACCCGTCCGCGTTCCAAAAGATAACGAACTTTTGCTGTTTTCAAATTTTCTGTTAATAATTTTTCAGCTTCATCCAGGGTTTTGTGAGCTTCATCAAATTTTTCCTGCAAACCTTGTGCACGAGCGATCTGTGTAAGAAGTTCCGCATGATAACCCGCATCATAGGTGAACTCAGCAGAATTTTTTAAAAGAGGTAAAATCTCTTTAAATTTTGCTTCTGTTACATCAGGATTTCGATAATCCCACATTGCGTCAAAATTCGGGAAAGGATTGATTCCTTTGTTTGATTCTTTTTTCATTGAGCAACCTCCTATGAAAAATAAAGCTAAAAACAAAAATAATAAAATCTTTCTCATTTTTTCTCCTCTTTTTTTTCAAAATGGTTCTGCAAAATGAAAAAAGGCTGTCTTTCTGAGGAAAT
>JABMPU010000028.1 GCA_013203665.1 Armatimonadota bacterium | reverse complement strand
TTTCTCGAGCTTATTCAACAGGGTTTACAGGCAGGCTTCGCTGCAGTGAAATCCTTAATTTGTTACCTGCAGTATCATTTATTTTTATGACCTAAATCAAAAGAAGAAATATTAGTATGTTTAACACCAAAATCATCTTTTGACATCATATAATTTGAAATACTAAATGGTTCAATTCTGCAACAGTTTAAATGAATAATTAATTGATTAAACATCATTGCCATCGTTTTTATACCTGGTTCTTTTATTACAGCCCAAGATTCCATAGGCGATTTTTCATCTTCAACTTTTGTTAATAATTGTTTGTTAATTAAATCGGCATATAAAAAAAATCCTTCATTTAGTATGTAGATGTCATTTGGTAAATAATTACATTCATCATCAAAAAGTAATCCATCAAAATCTTCAGCATCTATTGAAAACATAAAAGAGAATAAGGGATTTTTAAACTTCTTATCAGTCCGCATATTTACAATATCACTCATTTTTGAGTTTGATTTGATTTTTCCGCCATAAACAGTATTATCTATAAGTTTTCTTTTCATATCAACTTTGAGATATTTAATTTTTTTTCTAAATTCAATAATGTCGTTTTTACGCAAAGTTTTCTTTATCTCACCAATAGCTAAAACAGATTCAATCGGATAGAAAACTGATTTGTCACTTGATTCAAAAAATTTTGGTGTATTTAATCGATCAAAAATTATTATATCCAATTGATTACTAACTTTTCCTTCAGAATTAACAATGTGCCCTTGTTTAACTAAATATCTCTCAGGTAAAAATAAACTAATTTTTTCCCTAATCAAATCTTCTACTTCGTTCCCAGATGATTTTATATTACCAGCTTTATGTATATTCTCCGATCTAGTTTTAGCATTATTTATATCACTAATTATCTCATTAACAATTTGCTTGAATTTCAATTCTTTAATCATTAACAACCTCATTCATTACAATACTGCAGCTAACGGCGACTGCACGCGAGGTTGAGCTTGCGAAACCTTGGTGCAGAGTTAACAGTAATTATTTTAATCCCTTACGCAACGCACAGAGAAGCCATATCGCTTGTAGTGGGCGACTAAGCGGCTTACACCTGTACCCCAATAGCTCAGGTTCCGGCTCCTGACGAAAGCACCATAGTAATCTGTAGAAGACCCTAATAAGCCGTCGAAGTTGAGACGGCTGAATTCCCCAACGTGGTAACGGAATCCGCCGGGAAGGAAGTCAAAGCCGCTGATGCCAAACTCAGGATCGTCTTCCAAAGCTCCATCAGTCCACAGGTCTGCTCTGCCGGCAAACTTACTGCCTTCGTTGGTACCCCGATACCCTACGTCATGAGCATCATCATAACTCATTCCCAGGTACATTTCCAGTTCCATTATTTCCTCATCTGTTGGCACATGCCAACCATCCGGAGCAAGTCCTCTTGGATCATCCATTGCATACCAGTTATAAAGGTTACCGTATGTATCAGTATTGGAAGGAGTATTGTCATAAACACAATAAGCTCCAGTAGATAATCCAGCCCATGCTTCAAAGCTTGTAACATTAAGTATAGGATCTCCGTTTCGGTAATGGGTTACTTTAAGATTCTCAACCATCCATTCTTGGTCACCTATGATCAAAGTCAAATAAATATTCCCGTCAAAATCTATTACTGTGCCATTAAAGTCATACGTAGTAAATGTCCAGACATCTCCAATAGTTTCTACTTGCCCGTCGTCTGCTACTATTTTCCAGTAATATGTAGTTTCGTAATTCATTGTGCCAGGATCATAACTCATGCTTGCCTGATCAGAGCTAACAAGTGGAGGAGGTGATGACGTACCGAAATAAACATCATAAGTTAACAAATCTCCATTAGGATCACTACAAGTCCATGATAAAATCTTATTGATAGAAACACCTGTTACTCCAAGCGCTGGATCTGGATTCAATGGCAGATTTGGCACTTCATTATTAGGACCAGTACTATCTTTACTACAACTCAATACAAATAAACCAAATAAACATAATAAAATGTACATAAATCTTTTCAATATTTACTCCTAATAATTACTGTTAACATATGCATGCCACGTCCATTTTTTTGTTGTACATAACCAACCTATAGTTACAGTAATTTTGTTGTATAATAACTTTTTTTGGTAGTTATTGTACAACTAGTCAATCTTCCATATCTATACTATCTAAAGGACTCTTGATTTTGTTCATTCCAATAGAAGTTACATG
>JABMPU010000027.1 GCA_013203665.1 Armatimonadota bacterium | reverse complement strand
ATACCCGTAATGAAACTTTTTGCTGAGATAATAAAAAGCTCGTTCCCGGTTTCCCGAAAACGAGCCTCCTACACACTGTTGATTTCTCAACAGCAAGGCAAAAATGAAAATTAATCAGTTTTAAGCAAGAAAAAAAAGGAAGGAAAAAAATGATTAAGAAAAGAAATATATTAACCATACTGGTATTATTAGCTTTTAGCGCTTTGCTATTTGCTTATCCAGTATATGTGCATGTTGCAGAAGATTTACCGCATGATGAAGAAGGATTGGTATCAGCCCGTCATCATAATAATCCCTGGCAATCGCAAGATTATGACGATCCGGGAAGTTTTTACTTTCCCAATTTAACTCTTAATAACCATTATACCACTGATGATGCGATGGTTGTCACGGAAAATTACTCCGACTCGGGCTCAGCACCATTTAATCCATATGGTACACACATTTATCTTCATATAAATAAATCAGAAATACCTGATCCAGGTGAACCACCTTATGAATAAGTAAAACTAAAAGCGGCGGAGCAAAAGCTCCGCCGCTATTAAATACGGAGGTTTTTATGAAAAGTATGATTATTATAATATTTTTCCTGATCTGCTTTAATCTTGTGCAAGGTTTTATATTCGAACAAATTTCCGAATTCAACCAAACAGAAAGCTATATGATTTATAACGATACCTATGCTGTAAAAGATGATTATCTTTTCTCTACTACTACTAGGGGATTCCAAATTTTTCATATAAGCCCCGATTCCCTGGAATTAGAAAATGATTTTAATCTGGAAAAGTATACATATCATTTAAAAATCAAGGATGATTTTCTGTTTGTTTCTTGCGGAACAAATCGTCTTTATAAGTTCGACATTACCAATATCACAGAACCTGTTTTATCAGGCAGTATTACAATGCTGGGCTGTTATTCTTTCTTTTTCAATAATGATTATTTATATATCAACGAATATATGCCTCCTATATGGAAAATCCATATTTTTAATTATAATACTATGGAAGAATTATTCTGTTACAATGTCCCTCAAGAATATTCCAGCTTAAAAAAAATTGGTGAGAATATGGCAAGAGTAAAGATATATGAACATGTCTTTTTATATGATATGACGGCTCCTGATACTCTTGTTTGGATAGCTGCTGATGTGGTTCCGGAACTATGTTCCCCTAATAAGATCGAAATGCTTTCAGATTCTCTTCTCGTGACTGGAAGTGGTCTGAGTAAATTTGGAATTTATGATATATCGCAGCCAACCGATTGGCAGCTTATTACATATATCGATTATGATGGGATGTGTTATAATATAATCGACGATAGGCTAATAATTAAGGAATATCAGACATTATATTTATACGATATCTCTGATTTGATTGAGCCGGTTCTTTTGGACAGCACCTCTATTGCTTCTTATTCTTATTCTTATGACATGTTTTGTAATTTAAAAGCCTTTGGAAACAATATTTTTGCCGGTACTAAAGCAGGAAAGCTCATCTATTATAAATTGAGCGATGATAATTTTCAAGAAATTCAAACTATTTCTAATGGAGGAATATTATATACTTCTTATCAAATCAATGATAATCTTTATATTTTTTCTTATTGCCAGGGAATCCATCATTGGAATGTGTCCAATCCTGCCAATCCCGAACTAATGCAATCCTACTGGTTCGATCTAACCAATCGTAAGCTTACCGGTGCGGATGATATCCTGATTGCTTATGGTTATGATATCTTTTTAGAAAAAACATCAAATGTGGTTTTCAGGATTATGCCAGATGGCAGTCTGGAAGAGCTGGACCGGCTTTATAGTCAAGATTTCTGGGTTGAAGGATTAGATTACAATGCTGATTATGGATTCTTTCTTACTGAAAATGATACTTTGCGGCTTTATACTTTAGATGAAGATGATAAGCTGGAAGAGATATTTACTTTGGAAATTCCGGAGATAACGGTATCAGAATTCATATTTTATGGTAATATAGCTTATATTGTTGGAGATTTGAAGATGTTGGTTATCGCTAATATCGATGATATAACTCAAATGAGTGTTGTGAACGAAATTGAAATTTACGATTATAACTGCTTTTTATCTTATGGAATTTATGAAAATTTACTATTTCTCGGGTCCAATGATTTTTTATTCAACAATAAAGTTTATGATATTTCCCAACCGGAGAATCCTATTTTGTTTGCAGAATTAGATAATTTGGGTGTTGTTTCCATAGATGCAGAGAACGGAATTCTCTTTGCCGGTTTTACGGATACTTACGCCTTTGATATCAGCAATATAGCCTCAACAGGATTAGCTCTTGAAATTCAGGAATTTCCGGTTTGGCATAGAACAGAAGATCTCTATGCTTTCCAACAAAACGGAGAATATTATTTTTATATTTTAGATCAAAATTCCTGTCGTATCTTCCATTATGATACTACTGCAATAGAGGATGATATTGTAGACATCAATCCATTTCTGAAGAATTTTCCCAATCCGTTCAATCCTGAAACAAAAATAGTATTCAATCTTCCTGAAGAAGGAAATGTAAAACTCGAAATCTATAATATCAAAGGACAGAAGATAAAGCAATATTCAATATTAAATATTCAATCTTCAATTATTTGGGATGGCACGGACAACAATAACAAACCAGTCTCCTCAGGAATCTATCTCTATAAATTGAAAGTGAAGGGTAAAACATTGGCTGCCAGGAAATGTATATTGCTGAAGTAAAAAAATATTAATCAGGTTATTTCTATGAAAAATTTAATCATCATAATTGGAAAAAATAAATTCATTTGACAAAAGTTCTTTTCTATTATGGAAGAGAACTGAAAATTGCTTTACCGGAAACTGTAATGAGGATACCCGTAATGAAACTTTTTGCTGAGATAAAAAAGGCTCGTTCCCGGTTTCCCGAAAACGAGCCTACCAAGCGCTGTCGATTTCTCAACAGCAAGGCAAAAATGAAAAATAACCGTTTTAAAGCAAGAAAAAAGGAGAAAAAAATGAAGAAAAGAAATATATTAACCATACTGGTATTACTGGCTTGTAGCTCTTTGCTATTTGCCGGAGGTGTAATAGTGCATGTTACAGAAGATTATCCTCAATATGAAACAGGATGGGTATCCGCACGCCATTTTCCTAATCCCTGGGGAGAACCTCAAGCTTATAGCGGTCCAGCTACTTTTACTTTTCCGCCAGGAACATTACCAGTTTATTATTTGTATAATACTGATGCAGGTATTGTTGATACTGAAAATTACACAGTAACGGGAACAGCACCATCACAATCACCTTATTCACACATTTACCTTCATATAGATAAATCCGAAATACCTGATCCGGGTGAACCAGGTAATGATTAACTAAAACTAAAAGCGGCGAAGCAGAAGCTTCGCCGCTAACAAATCTGGGGGTTCTTATGAAAAGAATAATTAACACGGTATTTTTTCTGATCTGCTTTAATCTTATACACGGTTTTATATTTGAACAAATTTCTGAATTCAACCAAACAGAAAGCTATGTTACTTGTAATGATACCTATGCTGTAAAAGATGATTATCTTTTTTCTACTACTATCAGGGGATTTCAAATTTTTTATTTAAGCTCCGATTCCCTGGAATTGGTAAATGATTTTAATTTAGAAAAGTTTACATATCATTTAAAAATCAAGGATGATTTCCTGTTTGTTTCTTGCGGAACAGATCGTCTTTATAAGTTCGAAATTACCAATATCACAGAACCTGTTTTATTGGAAAGCATTACAATGCCTGGCTGTCATGCTTTCTTTTTTAATAATGGTTATTTATATATAAATGAACTTCTTCCTACATTAACCTGGAGAATCCATATTTACGATTATAATACAATGGAAGAATTATTCAGTTACGATGTACCGCAAGAATATTCCAGCTTAAATAAAATAGGAGAGAATATAGCAAGAGTAAAGATATATGAACATGTCTTTTTATATGATATGTCGGCTCCTGATACACTTGTTTGGATAGCTGATGATGAGGTTCCGGAACTATGTTCCCCTAATAAGATCGAAATACTTTCGGATTCTCTTTTAATAACCGGAAGTGTTCTGAGTAAATTTGAAATTTATGATATTTCGCAGCCAACAGATTGGCAGCTTATTACATATATCGATTATGATGGAATGTGTTTTAATATAATCGACGATAGACTAATAATTAAGGAATATCAGACATTATATTTATTCGATATATCTGATTTGAGCGATCCGGTTGTTTTGGATAGTACCTCTATTGCCTCTTATGACAGATTTGATAATTTAAAAGCCTTTGGAAACAATATCTTTGCCGGTACTTATGCAGGAAAGCTCATCTATTACAAATTGAGCGATGATCATTTCCAGGTAAATCAAACTATTTCCAATGGAGGAAGATTATATACTTCTTATCAAATCGATGATAACCTGTATATTTTTTCTTATTGCCAGGGAATCAAGCATTGGAATGTGTCTAATCCTGCCAATCCCGAACTAATTGCACCCTACTGGTTCGATCTTGCAAGTCGTAAGCTTACCGGTGCGGGAGATATCTTGATTGCTTATGGTTATGACATCTTATTGGAAAAATGGTCAAATGTAGTTTTCAGGATTATGCCTGATGGCAGTCTGGAAGAGCTGGACCGGCTTAATAGCCAAGATCTATGGATTGATGGATTACATTACCATCCTGATTACGGCTTTTTTCTTACTGAAAATGATACTTTGCGGCTTTATACTTTAGATGAAGATGATAAGCTGGAAGAGATCTTTACTTTAGAAATTCCAGAGATAATTCTTGCTGAATTTATCTTTGTTGATAATGTAGCTTATATTGTTGGACTGGGAAAAATGTTAGTTATCGCTAATATCGATGATATAACTCAAATGAGTGTTGTGAATGAAATCGAAATTGAAGATTACTCTTACTTTTTATCTTATGGCATTTATGAAAATTTTCTATTTCTCGGGTCCAATGATTATATCTTCAAAAATAAAGTTTATGATATTTCCCAGCCGGAGAATCCTATTTTGTTTGCAGAATTAGATAATTTGGGTGTTGTTTCCATAGATGCAGAGAACGGAATTCTCTTT
>JABMPU010000026.1 GCA_013203665.1 Armatimonadota bacterium | reverse complement strand
TTTATCAGGATGGCATGGTGGCTGATGGTGAAATCGGTATGAAAATTGTTGAACAGGGAATAAAATCCGGAAGTAAAAATTATGAATTAATTTCAATGCTCATAACAAAAGGTGGCGTTTTAATAAAGACAGAAGATTTCCAGCTGGTCAAGAAGGAATTGGATAGATTTATATCACTAACAAAAGCCAAATCGGTTCTGCAAAAACTAATAGCATTGATAAAATATAATTTTAAAAAAAACATCCTCCTAAATCAAAGAGACAAATTCATAGCAAAAAGAATCGATGATACTTTGGAAGAAGACGAAGTAGGAATCATTTTTATAGGAGCATTTCATAGAATCAAAAAGAAATTACCCCAAGATATTCAGGTAATTGAATTGAAAGAAATTTCAAAAGTAAGAGAATATCAAAAACTTCTTCCATTTTATCATAAATATAAAGATAAATTTGAGGAGTTAACTCAATATCTGGTTAAGAAATAAAATGATATCCATAATAATATTATTAGTATTAAACTAAAAGGGAAATATGCAGAAAATATTAGTAATAGATGATATAAGGGACAATTTAATAGCAATCAAAGAATCACTTGAAGATTTAATACCTGATTGTCTGGTATTAACAGCAAGTTAAGGAAAAGAGGGATTGAAAATAGCGGGAGAGGAACAACCTGATACGATCCTTCTAGATATTGTCATGCCCCAAATGGATGGCTACGAAGTCTGCGAAAAACTAAAGTAAGATGAATCAACAAGACATATTCCTGTGATTATGCTCACAGCAATAAGAACCGGCAAGATCAAAGGTTTGGAAGCAGGTGCAGATGTTTTTTTGACAAAACCGCTCGAGCCAAACGAACTTTCTGCACAGATAAATGTCATGCTCCGCATAAAAGAAGCAGAAGATAATTTGCGAGCAGAAAAAGTGAACCTCGAAGAACTTGTTTTGGAAAGAACGAAAGAACTTCAAACAGCTAATGAGATGCTAAAGCAAGACATCACCGAACGCAAGCAGGCGGAGGAAGAACTCATCAGCAGAGAAAAATTCCTTGATCATATTATTGATCAGAGTCCATTTGCTACCTGGATATCTGATGCAAAAGGCACAATGCAACGTACAAATCCAGCTTTGAAAAAAATGATGAATCTCACAGATGATCAATTATTAGGCAAATACAATGTTCTTGAGGATAAGATTGCCGAGCGAGCGGGAATAATGCCACTTGTTCATACTGTATTTGAAGAAGGTATGTGAAAGAAAGCTGAAGTCCTCTTTTTCAAAACACCTCAATGATAATGCTGCATTATCAGAGGTGATTTTATTCTGCTTAATATAAGAAAATATTAGAAATTTAAGTTGCCATTGGTATTTTCTGCTGTTAAAAAACTTCCCTCTCTCCTCGCTGCGCTCGTCGAACGCAAGAGCAATGGTAAAACCCACAAAAAACAAATTTATAATATTCAGATACTAGACAGTTGAAGAAACAAAGGCATTCTTTTTCCTGCTTTTTCAATTAACAATCATACTCTCCCCTATCTCTAATTCCTTCAACTATAGTTATTAGCTATTAATCTTAAAAACAAAATTCCCTATCAACCAAATCCAAACCGTAAAAAAGGTTGACAAGTTTTCTTATAGTTACCGTATTCACCGCAGAATTACCAAATATTCAGGAGGAATAAATGAAGAAAGAAATCATTATTTTTGTTTTATTATTATCATTAATTCAGGTTTTTAACATCAGCGCTGCTACGGATACCTGGACTATAAAAAATACGTGTGACCTATATTGGAAAACATTTACTTCCAGGGACGGCTTGAAGATGGAAACAGGTAAAAAAGTGATAAAGGGAACAATTGTAACTCCATTAGCTAGAATTACATTGGCGTATTTAAAAATCAAGTTACCAACAGGTGAAATAGGATTTGTCGATTACATGAACATTGCTGAATCTAACCTGCTGATAAATAAAAAAGAAATCGATTTTGTTTTTGGTGACCACTGGATTCTTCGTGCCAGGGATGACCAGAAGAAGACATTACCGGTTGGCACTGAAGCATACTACCTGGAAACACAAAAAAATGGTGGTATCTATAAAGTAAGATTAAAAGATGGTACAATCGGTTGTGTTATTCGTGGCCATATGCTGCCAAAAATATTTGATGATGTGCCGGAAGTACATCAAACCAATAATAATATCTACCGATATGACAAACTTGTTCAGAAATCCGAGAATATGACCAGCGCGCAGGTTTTCGAGAAATTTGGTGAACCAAGTGCTTTCATATATTTAAAGAATAATAAAGCAGAAGCTTTCTATCGTTACATAATTGCAGTGAAAGATAAAAAACGCTATGAAGACATAAAATTCCATTTTGAGAATGATAAGGTAGTTAATGTGGAAGCTTTGGGTAAAGGGAAAAATAAGATTGTAGAAAAACTTCCATTTGCAAGTTTTGTGCGTGGATTCGATTTCAATAAACTCGCTTCCAGAGATTACTTCATGAAAAAAAATACAAAAGAAAATTTTTTTGATAAGTTCAAACAAAAAAACTGGATAACCAAAATAATCGGTTTCATCATCACCATTATTACCATTTTTCTTTTCTTCTCGATTCCACAATTCATCTTCCTGCCATTTTTCTTCATATTCGCTTTTATGAAATTCTTCCCAAATGGATTTGTAAAGTTCTTAAATTTTATTTTTTTAACGATAATTTATTATGCAGCTTTTCTATTTCTCACGCTTCATATAGTTTTAACACAGCCTTTAATAATGGCTATTGGTGCTGTTTTTTGCTATATCATTTACGTCAAGTGGAATAATAAAACAATCAGTTACAACAGATGCCCACGTTGCCATGGAATGTGGACAGCATCAGGTCGAGGAGCTACAAAAACCGGAGAAACCCAAGAAACTCAAAAGGTTGAACGTCTTGTTGACAAAGGCGTAAGACAGGGAGTAAGGCACCTCGATCAACATTGGGATGATGAAGTTACTACTCACGAACATTTCAAAGACCATCGGAAATGTCGGGTTTGCGGTTATGACTGGGATGTAGATAGAACAGAAAGTTCCAAAGAAACTCATTATCATTAAATAATATCTCTGAAATACGTGTTACTTATTTTATCCTGAACGAGGATATTTCAACTATTTAGAGTCTATCCGTAAAGTGCTGTTTCGAGTTGTAAGGAGCTTGCGACGACGACTCGAGGTAGC
>JABMPU010000025.1 GCA_013203665.1 Armatimonadota bacterium | reverse complement strand
TTAAATTTACCAAAATTTTCACTGACTGGGTAACGACTGTACTGAGCCGAAATAGAATATGAATAATTCTCTATACAAAATCTCTGTTTTTAATAATAGGAATGGTCACGCATGGGGAGCTTATTACCAGGCTGTCACGAGTATCGTATTTATTGTTATATATCAAGAGAGAGGGTTGCCTCCATTCAAACCTCCATACTGCTTTCTGAAAAAGTACTGATTCCGGATGTATCGGTTCAAACCCTGATAGACTGATTTAAGTAAGTTAGCATAAACGTATTTTAGTAAATTTGAAGGAAAAATAGGTGGCGAAATACTTATAAAAAGTACAATAATAAATAGGTGTAAGAAATCAAACGTATAGCTGAAACCAATAATTGACGCGGTTGGAAACCCCTGATTTTCCAAATAGTAAATTTTTTACTTAGAATTATCGTAGGAGTAGAGCATGAAGAAGAACTGCATAAAAATAATGATATTTGTTATCATTTTATCACTGACAGCCGTTTTTTCTCAACCAACACAGCTAAAAACATATGGCTACTTTGATTTAGAAGCCGAGATCAGTAATAAAGATGCAGCAGGAGAAAGAGGGACCTTCGATCAGCATCATTTCAACATGATAAGCATATATCAGTTGGATGAACATTTCAGGGTTTTTGGAGAGATTGAATTTGAACACGGCGCCGCGATAGAAGGAGATTCAGAAGGAAAGACCACAGGTCACGGAGAAGTAGTTGTTGAGCGAGTCTGGTTGGAGTATAAACATTCTGACCTCTTGAAAGCAAAGCTGGGCAAATTCCTACCTCCTTTTGGGATTTATAATTTAAAGCATGATGCTACACCTACATTCTTACCAGTAACCCTGCCCGGTTCGCTGTATGGTAAACATGAGAACACCGTGGGTGGAGAGCAGCGCTTGTTTGCTAAGTATGCTACTGGAATACAGTTGTTAGGATCTCTATTCTTGAATGAATGGGAGGCGAATTATTTTCTCTATGTAACGAATGGAAGGGGACCTGAACCAGATTCAAAAGATAACAATAGTAATAAAGCTCTGGGAGGACGGTTTGCCGTCATTCATCCGTTCCTTGGATTCAACTTAGGTACATCCTTTTATTCTGATGTGAACGGCAATGCAAAAAATACAAAACAAAGCACACTCGCATTTGATGTTATACTGGAACATTCAAATTTCTCCCTGGAATCTGAATATTTCTTTCACCAGATGGAGGAAGTAGACATCGATACAGTTCCAAATGGTGATTTCAGAAAAGGAACCGGTTATTATTTGCAGGGCGCTTATACTTTTGGTGACCGGCTAACACCATATGTTCGCTATGATTTTAGCAATCACAATGCGCCTATAAGTAATCATGGTGAAACTGATGTTGTTTTGGGTGTCAATTATTCAATTACTTCGCGAGTATATCTAAAAGGTGAAATTCATGATTTCAGTTACCAGAGTTCGGCAAAAAAGAACTACCAAATGTTCGCAACGGCAATTGCAGTGGCATTCTGATGCGTCAGGATAAACCTATGACCAAAACAAAATACGGAATATTATTAGTAATAATACTTATGACCCTAATGAGTAGTAAAATACAAGGTCAGATTGCCGTTGTTGTTGCCAAAAATAATCCTGTTAATAACTTAACATTAGAAGAGTTACGGCGGATTTATCTTGGAAAAGTAACAACCTTTTCCAATGGTGAAAAAATTATATTGCTCCAATATGAACCACTCATGAAGGAATTTTATAGGATTGTGCTCAATAAAACTCCCATGAAAGTGAGAAAACATTGGATCGGTGTCGTCTTTTCCGGAGGTAGTGCTACTCCTCCCAGAGAGTTTACTACAATTCACCAGTTAAGTGAAATACTCGACAAATATTCCGGAGTAATTGGCTTTATCGATTGGGAAGATGTAGGGGACAATGAAAAAGTGATTACCATCGATGGGATAAGACCCCAAGAAGCAAACTATCCATTGCAAAAAGAGTGACAAACATTTATTAGAGGTATCCAAATAATGCTTAACGTTTTCTCCCAAATACCTATTCGGGTTAAACTTCTAGTGAGTTCTACCCTCACCCTAATCCTAATCTCAATTTTTATTTTTTTCTATTATCCGTCACAACAGAGAATAAATATTCAAAGTGCATTGGAAAATAAAGTTACTGGTATGGCTGAAATGTTTGCCTTGAGTACTGGAATTGCCTTGGGACTGGATAATTATTCCGCTCTCACCGAAGCGATGAATTGGGCAAAACGGGACTCGAGTCTTTCCTACATCCTTTTATTGGACAATGAAGGTGAAGAATTTGCCAGTTATAATCCTGATAGTCTGGTGGTGGATGTTGCGGCTATTATGAAAAAAGGGAATATTGTTGAATCTGGAGGTTTACTCCACACAATCGTCCCAATGAAGTATTTGGACAACGACTACGGCACATTATTTTTGGGATATTCATTAGCCGAAATGCATGGTCATATTTCAGGGAATAAAATGACTTCTTTGTATATTAGTCTGATGATTCTCGTGTTAGGTATAGGATTATCACTTTTATTCAGTAACATGATTACCAAACCAATTATACGGCTTAGTAACGCAGCAAACGAGCTAGGGGAAGGAAATTATTTAGTAGACATTGAAGTCACTACATCTGATGAAATTGGTATTTTAAGTACTGCTTTTAAGACAATGGCAAACAGAATTAACAAAACCATGCTGGCATTACGTTTGAGTGAGAAAAAATTAAGCGATATTACGTCCACGCTTGGAGAAGGGGTATGCGTGCTGGACGAGCAGGGTCAAATTACGTTTGTCAATCCCGAAGCAGAGAAACTGCTGGGCTGGAAAGAGAATGAACTGCTCGGCAAAAAAATGCACTCTAAAATACATTATGAAAACGCTGATGGAGATGCAATTTTAGCGGAAGATTGTAATCTATTAAAGGTAATCAAGGATGGAAAGGATTATAAGAATTCCGATGATGTCTTTTTTACAAAAAATAAAGAAACATTTCCGGTTGCCTATATATCCACACCCATTCTACAGGATGAAAAGGTCACCGGTTCAGTCATCGCCTTCCATGGGATCAAGGAGCGAAAGGAATTAATTGAAACGCTTCGAGACTCCGGGGAGAAATTTCGTCTACTTTCGGAACAATTAGCCGAAACGGACAGCATGAAGGAACTTCTTTTAGACATCATCACGCATGATTTGAAAAATCCTGCAGGTGTTATCAATGGATTTTCCGGTATATTGCTAGAACAGGATCCCACAGATGAAATGCTACAGTCAGTTAATGATAGCAGTAATAGATTATTAAAAGTCATCGAAAATGCAACTGCCCTCGCAAGTGTAGCCATGGGTGAATCCATAGAAAAGCAGAATATTAATCTGAACCAGATGCTTCAGGATGTAAAATCAGAATTTGAACAGATGGCTAAACATGCTGAAATGGAGATCAAATTTCATTCACAAGGTGATATTTTTATCAATGCAAATCCAATCCTTTCAGAAGTATTTAAAAATTACCTAAGCAATTCAATTAAATATGCAAAAGAAGGAAAACAAATCATCCTGGAAATCATCGAGGGAAAAGGATCCACACAAGTTTATATAAAAGATTTTGGCACAACTATCACTAAAGAAAACAGGGAAGCTATTTTTCTGCGTCAAGCCAGATTAGATAATCCTGCCATAAAGGGTAGAGGTTTAGGGCTTGCGATAGTAAAACGGATTGCAGAAGCACATGGATCGAAAGTCTGGGTAGAACCTAATGAACCCACTGGGAATTCTTTTTGCTTTGAAATCCCCAATGAAACTTAGTTTTTATCCGCTATTCAGTAAATTCAATATAGGCTAATCCACTAATCCTCAGTTAATAATTGATCTCATAGATAATATCATCAAAGACCCTAAATTATTCTCGTAGGAGATAATAGTAATATGAAAGTCATTATCTTGAGAAATCTCGCAATTTTACTCATTGTTATTCAATTGATTCCCTATGGCAGACGGCATGATAATCCGCCTGTTGTTTCTGAACCAAATTGGGATAGCCCCGATACAAGAGAATTATTTTATCAGGCGTGCAAAGATTGCCATAGTAATGAAACAACATGGCCTTGGTACAGCCATATTGCTCCCGTGTCTTGGTTGGTGCAGCATGATGTGAATGATGGTCGTGAGCATTTTAATGTTTCAGAGTGGGGCGTTCAGAAGAAAAATGAAGGGGAGGAAGCGGCTGAAGAATTGCGTGAAGGAGAAATGCCGCCCTGGTTTTATTATATTCCCCGTCTTGATAAAAAGCTATCCAAATTAGAAATGAAAAAACTAAATGACGGATTAATTGCTACATTTGGAGAAGAATTAGATCACGGCGATCATGATGACGACGATGATAAAAATGATGACTAATACCTGTCAGTCTACAAAATCCTAAAAAGACAACTATTGGTTAATCAGAGCTGAATGTATTAGTTCTTAAATTTTAACTCTTTCTAATCCTTTCATTTTTCCAGATATACTAGAAAATAAGGCATCTTCAAATTCAGCGTTAGAATCATAACTCCGGCCCATAACCGATTCCCATAATTTCCGCTCCTCCATACAAAAATAGAAAAAGACTTTATCATGCCAAGGTCTAAACGCATTCCAAATACCCTTGAATAATTTTTCTTTAATTTGAAATGGATATGAATATTTTCCGGCTGCATCTACAAATGGAATTTGCAGTACTTTGCTTGGCATTCCCAATTCACGCAAATTTTTGATAGCCGGTTTAATAAATGTTAATGTTCCCAATGAAATCATTCCCACTTCATTGGGTGAAAAACGGGTCAAAAGTATTTGTACAATTTCGTTGTATTTCTCTTTCCAACCGTAAAAATAGACTATTGGATGAAAATGGAAACCAACTACGACTCCGGCATCTGCCAATTGCCGGGCAGCATTTATTCTTTGCTCCAATGATGCCGTAAAATGTTCCTCGTGGTTGATTATTATTTGCGGATTCAGTGACCAACAGACAAAAATATTGGAGGGGAGATCAACGGATAAGAAATGATCGACGTTTTTTGTTTTTGTCTTGAATTCCAATATGATATTCGGGTTTTTCCCGGCAAAATTCAGTTGGGCATCTAAAATCCCGTTTCGATTTCCCATAGCAAGAGAATCAGATGATTGACCGGAACCGATATGATAATATTTTTTTGGGTCCAACACAATACGATCAAGTTTTTCACCCAGATTCTTTTCTATACCGATAGCGCCGTCCTCGTAAAATGTCTGAATACTACAGTAACTGCAGCCAAGTCCACATCCTTGTACGGCATCGATGGTGTGAAGATTACAGCAGACTGTTTTTTCTGATGCAACAGGGCATGAGCCAAACACTGCATTATCACTTGTATTATTTTTAACCTTCCGGGCAATACTTTTGATTTTAGGTGTTTCAGGTTCATAAATCGAAGGATTGGTTTTTAAGGATAACCAGTAATCCCTTATGTCTTTAAAAATGGCTTTTCCAGTATTTCCATTTTTTGAATGATGGAGACCTTCAAACTTTTTCCATTGTTCTTCAATAAACGGCTCCCCCCACATATTGAAATCGATCGCCATTTCTGTTATTTGTTGTAATTCTTGGAATGTAAGCCAATATTTTTCACCAGTTTCCCGGATAAATTCCTGCTGCAGTTGATTTAGACTTTGAAACAATTTATTCTGATTCAATTCAGCAAATTTTTTAGTATAGTTCTTTTTTAATTCTGATGGTTTCATATATCAATTATAATTGCCTTGGTGGAGATAAGTTTACCGCATCCATATATTCTATTTTACACGTATTCAAAAAATCGATGATTTCCTGTCGTTGTTTAATCAATTCGTAAATCAATGTTCGTTTGCGGTAAAATATAGATAAAAACCGTAAATGCTGGCGATAATCACGCACGCGCTGTAAATATTTTAGTACAAAATTTCCACTGGGAATAAGCGAAAGGATATACAAGATCGTCCAGAAGACATTGCCAGTAAAAAAAGCAAAAATGAATATTTCAATTGGGTAATAAACTAAAAATACCGCAAAACCAATTATCATTTTCCACGGAGCTATTTCTGCTTTATACTTGACAAAATGAGAAGCATACCAGCGGGGGAATTTGTATGGTATCACATTATTAATTAAACCGTACAAATATACAGGAAAAAGTATGATCAGATAAGACAATGCTTTGAAACGTTCCCAAAAACTACTGCTTCCTGTTGAAGGATCTAAAAATTCATCTTTAATATGCAACCGTCCAAGAAATCGAAGATATTTACTCAGCATTTCCTTGAAAGTTTCCACCCGATCCGGGTCATGTTCAAAATACCATTCCACTGCATTAATCAAACCCTTTGTAACAGAAAAATCATCTGCCTTGTCTTTGATTTCTAATCCCAAGTCCACAGCTAGTTCCTGTTTGTATATGGTTTCCAGGGCTTCCACAATTTCCTGCGTTTCCAAGTCCTTCAGGTTGATCGTCAGTTTGGATAAAGCTGTTTCAATTTGTTTTGTTACTTGGTATACTGCTTCCATATTATCCTGCTCATACAAAGATCGAAATTCTGATAGAATAATCGGTTTTCCAAAACGCGCCGATACATCACTCCGAAATTTGATAGCTTTCGAATAGTTTAAACCCACCGGAATAATTTTAACACCAAGGTTCCAATTATGATCAACCTCCGCCCCAAACCCAATCCTGGCAGCGCCGGTTTTCACCTCACTCAATATACGGTCCCCCGTAGAAATTCCTTCTGGGAAAATAAGAAAGGATTTTCGTCGCTTTAGGATTTCATACCCTTTTGTAAATGTTTCTTCATTTCGGTGCATCAGTGTTGGATCGTCTTCTTTTCGGAATACGGGCACAAGCTGCATCTGCTTGAGAAACCATCCTGAGATAGGATTATTGAAAAGAGTGCTTTTTGCAAAAAAATAAAGTTTCCTTCTGCACGTGTATTCGATAATAATCGGATCCATCATCGTATTGGGATGGTTTGAGGTAAAAATGACAGGTTCACCTCGGGGTATTGTATCATCATGTTCAGCAGATATTTTGTTGAAAAAGGTTCTAATGGCAGTAACCGCCAAAAATTTTATAAGATAATACAGCATGATTTATTCCCGGCAGATCGTTCGAATATTAAAAGGGCTCGGATCGGGCAACTCATTATTTTGAATGAGCTGCTGCAAATAGTTTATAGAATAACTGGTGTCGGCGATTGATTGATAATATGTAAAAATACCCTGGATTCTTTTACTATAAAATTTCGTACAATAATCAGGAATGTTGAGCAACACCGCTTCGGATTTAGGCATGAAAGCTAAGTTGAATCCTTCATAATAAAAGGATGGATTAAATGATTCATCCCAAAAGGGATTTACATAATTTCGCAAATCAAATGCACTATTCAGTTCCCAACCTTTCCCCGTTCTCTTTAAATGGGTTGGACCATCTTTGCAAAGATTCATCGCAAATTGAAATCCCTGATAGTTACTTTCCAAATCAGCATAAGAAAACACACCGGACGGGATTTTTCCCAAAACGTTCTTTTCACCGAAAATACCCACATTAATGGCCATTTGAATTGCTGTTTCTTCTGATTCAAATTGTTCAAGGGCCAATTGATAGATTTTGTAGTAAAGATAACCGGAAGCGGTGAAATGGGTTAATTTATCTAATCCGATATAAATACCGCCAACATTGATTATCTCATCAATTTGCAATTGTAGGCTATAATCCTGATACTGGTCAATGATATCAAAGGGGTATTCAATGCGAAAAATACTGAGTTTATATCGTTCGCTTAGTAAAATGTCATCATTGGGATATTTATCAATATCGATTGTATTCTTTAAACGCATTTCCATTGCTGTATTCAGTCCGATTCCGAAATGTTTTAGAATTCGCCCCGAAGCCTCTTTACAGGAGCAATCATTATGATTTTTATTGATTTCGTCCAAGGCTTTCTGAATTTCCTCATTATAAAGTTTATTGAGAAGATCAGATTCATCGTTTGGTAGCTGGTTCCAGGCTAAATATTGATCTACTTCCCCTGAAGAAAGAAGGGTAAAAAACAATAATATGGTAATGACTATTCTCATAGGGAACTTTTCTTTGGCACTAGAATGTAAAAATAGAAATTCAATAGTTGAAATCTTCTTTTTGATTAACCATATTTAAGAAAGGAATTTATATGAAGCAAGTACTCATACTATCAATTCTATCCTTATTCATCTTAGCCCAATCAAAAACAGGGGAAACACATATGACTGAAAATGAACATAAATCAGAAAAGGAATGGCAAACGTGCCTGACGCCAGAAGAATACTCCGTTCTTCGTAAGAAAGGAACGGAAAGACCGTTTACAGGAAAATATTATAAATATATGGAAGATGGAACCTACGTGTGTGCAGCTTGTGGAAACGAATTATTCAGCTCCAAAACCAAATATGATTCCGGAAGTGGCTGGCCCAGTTTTTATGAAGCTATTGCAGAGGGGAAAATCAATTACAAAGAAGATAATAGTTTGGGTACAGCGAGAATTGAAATACAATGTGCTAATTGCGATTCCCATTTAGGGCATGTATTTGATGATGGTCCAAAACCAACAGGAAAGCGATATTGCATCAATTCAGTTTCATTGGATTTTGAAAAAACGAAATGAATTACTATTTTGATAAATCCATTTGTGACTCTTGAGATAGGTACTCTTGGAGGGAACCAAGTTCCTTAAAATTACATATTTTCTTTAAGTGATGGTACAAAACTGAATTTTTCTCAATCTCGCATTGTAAATTTCAAACATGAAACCGGATGTAATTCTTTGTCATTATGGAGAAATTGGTCTAAAGGGGAAAAACCGCAGTTATTTTGAAAAGAAGCTGCAGGAAAATCTGCGTAAAACCATCAAGCGCTCTTTACCTGATTCATTTATTTCAGTTGTACGATTATATGGACGAATTATTATTCGTTTGAACGAACAAGGGCAAAACGAAATTTCCACGATTACTGCTATATTAAAAAATGTTTGCGGACTGGTCTATTTTGCACCAGCCATTCAAACGAAGCAAGAAATGGGCGCCATTACCCAATTAGCTGTAGAAATGATGAGCGTAGGTGATTATAAAACATTTCGCGTTACATCAAGAAGGACGGATAAAAATTTTCCTGTCGGTTCACAAAAAATGAATGAAGATGTTGGTGCTGCCATTTTAAAGACAGTAGGTAAGGCAGTAAATCTTGGGAAGCCCGACAAGACTTGTTTTATTGATGTTGTGGATGGCAAAGCATTTATATATTCAGAAAAAATACAAGGGCAGGGAGGATTACCGGTTGGTGTTAGTGGCAAGGCGGTGTCATTATTATCGGGGGGAATTGATTCTCCGGTATCATCTTTCTATATGATGAAACGCGGTGCTGTAGCAACGTTTGTGCATTTCCATTCTGTCCCTTATACAAATAAATCTTCCATCGAAAAAGTTCGAGAGATGATTGAAGCGTTACAGTCTTTCCAACAAAGAGCAACATTGTATTTAATAGAACTAGCACCCATTCAAAAAGTAATTATGACTGAAACAGAAGCCAAATATCGAGTGATTTTATACAGACGTTTTATGGTACGAATCGCAGAAGCCATCGCTTACAAAATAAGAGCAAATGCGTTGATTACCGGTGACTCCCTGGGACAGGTTGCGTCTCAAACGTTGGAAAATATGAGTGTCATAGAGGAGGCAATCTCCATCCCCCTTTTGCGACCATTGATCGGTTTTGACAAACTGGAAATCATTAACAAAGCCAAAGAAATAAATACCTATGACATATCCATTTTACCCGACCAGGATTGTTGCTCATTATTTACGCCAAAGCATCCTGCCACAAAAGCAAAACTATTGAATGTTCTAACAGAAGAGAAAAAATTAAATGTAGAGGAGCTAGTAAAAACTGCATTGGACAGTGCAGTGATTGAGACATTTGATTAAGAAAACGCTGTCCAAAACATATTGAAAAAGGTCAAATCTCGAACCGGTTCTCCTCGGTTTAGGACAGATTATTTCTAATAACCTCTTCATTTTTCTTTTCTTTGAAGAAAAGAAACAAAAGAACTTCCGCTACCAAAGAAATGGCTAACATTATTCCGGTTCAGGGGGAAAATAAAACTCATCCCCGAAATTCCCTCTCCAGGTCGGTAAGTGTCGGGGCTTCAGACAGTTATTTTCCCTTATTCCTACTCCTGCATAATGTTTATTCGCCATTCCTTTGAAGGCGGGAAAGAAAAAAACACCTTGATAATTGTCATTATTTTGGAGGTCACCTTACAGTAGTCGTTGGAATTATTAGTTATCGCCTTGGAAAAATCAGGGAATAAGAGGAAGAATTTGACGAAGGATTAGACGATTTTACTGTTTGACACTGGTATCAATCAAATGGAGGTTCCCATTTCACTGGGGAGTTTAAAATCGTCCCGAAGGCAAAGGCTTGTTCCCGTGATTTTTCCTCAGCGATTGTTTCTTTTGGTACTTTTCTTACATTAAGAAAAGTACAGTATTTATCTAATGTCTATTTGAAGACTGCATTAAGCTCTAATACTAATTGCGCTCAAAAATATTATCCGTAATAATTAATTTTGACAAAAGTGCGTACAATAATTAAATGAGTGAAATGATGTCATCTATTGGTAAATTATTGCAAGTATAACATTATGTTAAAGATCCTCTCAATAACTGTGATAATCACTGGCTTTCTTTGGAGCGGCAGTATCCCATTGGATATTGGTGACCAAGCGCCAAATTTTTCATTACCTGATGAAAATGGGCAAATGCAAAGATTGGTACAGTATCGCGGGCAAAATGTTGTGGTATATTTTTATCCAAAAGATGGCACGCCGGGTTGCACGAAAGAAGCCTGTGGAATTAGAGATTCGTTCAGTCAATTCAATGATAACAATATAGTTGTTCTTGGCATCAGTTATGACGATGCTGCCAGCCACAAAAAATTCCAGGACAAACATAATCTTCCGTTTCATTTATTAACAGATGGAGATAAATCTGTATCAAAACTATATGGTGCGGATGGAATGTTTTTTCCCAGCAGGAAGACTTATTTAATTGATAAAAATGGAATTCTTGTAAAAATATACAAACAGGTAAATGTAATTAGTCATGCTGAGGAAATATTGTACTTTTTCGAAAGCAATTAAGCTTTCATTCTTCCTTTTATTATCTTTTTTCAATTCGGTTGCTTTTGCTCAAACTGCGCGAATCAGCGGTATCGTTACCGATGCAGAAACCGGCGAAACATTAATTGGCGCAAATGTATTTATTCGTGAGACGGGTAAGGGAATGGCCACTGATCGAAACGGATATTTTGTCATCGATAATGTGGGATCTGAACCATTTACATTGATTGTATCATTTCTCGGTTATGTTCAACATGAACAAATAGTTAGACTACCTGCAAATCAGTCTGAAGTAATAAATGTCGTTTTAAAAACTGAAGTGATTGAGTTGGCAGAGGTGGATGTGTCAGCAGAAAAAATAGCTCGTCAGTTCAACATCCAGCCTGGAAAGGTAAATTTAAACACCCGCCAGATTAAGGCATTACCATCTGTTTTGGAACCGGATGTTTTCAGAACTATCCAAGCACTACCCGGAGTTTTAACTCAATCTGAATTCAGTACCGGACTTATTATCCGTGGTGGAAATACGGATCAAAATTTGATTCTATTGGATGGTATTACTGTTTACAATCCCTCCCATCTTGGCGGTGTATTTTCAAATTTTATTGTGGATGCAGTTAAAGATGCTGAGCTGATTAAGGGTGGATATAATGCCGAGTACGGTGGGCGCCTTTCTGCAGTTTTGAACGTTACAAGCAGAGAGGGAAACAGCAATAAATTCGATGCGAAATTCAATATTTCAATCTTATCTGCCCAGGCAACTTTGGAAGGACCCATGCCAAATGGTGCATGGCTGATTGCCGGGAGACGAACCTATTTTGATAAAATTTTGGAAAAAACGGATTTAAATGTACCACCATATTATTTC
>JABMPU010000024.1 GCA_013203665.1 Armatimonadota bacterium | reverse complement strand
TCACCTTTCCCCAGAGATTTCTTAAGTTCATCAGCCATAACTTTCAGTTCATTAACAGTAACTTTTTGTTCATCAGTAAATTTTTTCAAGAGATCAGCAACATATTTATTCCTATCCGCTTGCTTATTCTGAACATCAGCCATCATCTTATCAAATTCTGCAAGCCTGTCAGTTTCACCTTTCCCCAGAGATTTCTTAAGTTCATCAGCCATAACTTTCAGTTCATTAACAGTAACTTTTTGTTCATCAGTAAATTTTTGTAAGAGATCAGCAACATATTTGTTTCTATCAGTTTGTTTATTCTGAATATCAGCCATCATCTTATCAAATTCTTTAAGTCTGTCAGTTTCACCTTTCCCCAGAAATTTCTTAACTTCATCAGCCATAACTTTCAATTCATTAACAGTAATTTTGTGCTCTTTCTGAAAATCTGTTAACATATTATGGGTTTCACTAACAATCTCTCCCACTGACTTTATTCTCAGTTTATAAGAAGAGATAATGTCTTCACCGATTTTTTTCATGTCTCCTGAAATACTCATTTTTTTACTCCTTTTTTTTATTTTTTATTTATTAATTTGTAACTCTTATATGAGTCTTATTAATAAATAAATTTTTCCATTTTAATTCTGTCTCTTCTCTTTCCTTTCTAAATTCGTTCAATTTTTCCCTTACTTCATTGGACCTGTTCATTTGTTTTGCATGAATATTTTTTAAATTTGATTTCAGATCCTGAATACGTACAGCTTCACCCTTTTGCAGAAGGTCATAAAGTGATTTTGTCATTTCTTCATATTCTTCATGGAATTTTTTTAGCATAATATTTACTTCATTTCCTCTTTGTTTTTGTCTTGTTCTTATGCTAGCTAAAATATTTTGAAAATCCTCAAATCTAACCTTATTGCCATCTGCTAATTGTTTTTTTATGATTTCAGCCATCTCTTTCTGCTCTTCTAAAAAAGTTTTTAATAAATCTCTTACCTCTTCTTCCCTTGTATCCTGCATTAATAGAACATTCTTTAACATATTATCAAAGTCTTTTTTTCTTAAGAATCCTTCTTTAGCAAGTCTCTCTTTCAAATGATCACTCATATCATTTCTGATATTTTTAAAATCTTCAATAATCTTATGAGTATTATCGATAATCATTGCAACATTAGCAACCCTCGATTCATAAGAGGATACTATTTCTTCTGTAATTCTTCTCATATCATCGGTTGTTTGCATTTGAATTCCTTTTAATTTAGAATAAAAAAGATGTCTTGGCGAAACATGCTTTTTCTCGGATTAACGAGTGAAGGGTGTCACGGCAAGACCTCATCAAGTTGCAAACCTGCTTATTAGGCTGCTGTGGCTGTTAAACCAATAGCTTCAGCATACTTCAAGTAGGTCTCGACTGATGCAACAACAACTCTGGCTTCGATAGCAAGTAATTCGATACCTACTAAAGAAACTCTAACCCAGGCATCGACTACGATACCTTTGTCCAGTATTCGGTCTATAACTTCGACCAAGCTGGATGATCCGATTGCTTTTTCTACTGCCATTGTTCTTTCCTCCTTTTTTTTTACTCACTATTATGGTGAGTTTTTTTATAATTTATTGAATATCATCTTTTTTTTTTGATAAACCTTTATTTACAGCTCTAATAAGTTTCATTATATTAAATGGTTTATCCAAAAAAGTATATGTCCCTAATTTTTTTGCTCTGGCTCTGACTTTTTTATTAGCATAAGCTGAAATCATTATTGTTATTAATGACGGATCGATCTGTTTTGATTCTTCCAAAACTTGCAAACCGTTCTTCTCGTTTAACTTATAGTCTACTATCATAAGATTAAATTTTTCGCCCTTCAATTTATTCACTGCTGATTCTCCATCATGAACAATTTTTATAGAATAACCTTCTGCCTTAAGGATATCAGAAACAGTTTTACAAAGAAATTTATCATCATCTACGATTAATATTTTTTTTATCACGTTGAAATGTATAACATTAATTGTGCCAGATATAGTATTTGATAAAATTTTCAATTTATAATTAGCTTTAACATGTTATTATGGATAGAGAAATGAAATCAAAAAAATATTTTCTACAATCGATGAGTTTAAAAATATTAACTTATATTTGCGACATTTTTGTCAAATTATGACAGATTTGTCAGAAAGAAATCGTAAATATTAGCATTAAATTTTTAATTAGTGTCTGTTTGTGAAGTATGAAAACTTGAGTTAAGTTAGCTTTAGCTGACTTGACTTAAGTTGTCAATCCCCTGTAATAATTCAACTTAACTCAAGACTGGCGTCTTAAGTCAAGTCTCATTATTGTCAGACTGGAGTTCAGATTTACAATGATAAATTGAGTTCCTTCATTTTCCGATAAAGAGTTCTGACATTCATATTTAACATTTTCGCAGTTTTTATCTTATTACCATTTGCTTGTTCAATTGCTTTTGATATTAAATCTTTTTCAACTTTCTTAATAATTTTATCAAATGAGATATTATTTTGATTAGATATTTTAAATTGAGAATTTTGATTATTTGTATTATGCAAATCATTTTTAGATTTTTTATCCAAATAATCCATAATTAGATTTTCCGGAACAATATAATCAGATTCAGCTAATAAAACAGCCCGGTGAATAGTATGTTTTAACTCTCTGATATTTCCGGACCAATAGTAATTAAGAAGGAGTTTCAAAGCTTCAGATGAAAAATCTTTAATATCTTTTTTTAGTTCTTTATTTGCTTCATCTAAAAATATTTTAGCGAGAATTGGAATATCCTCTTTTCTTTCGTTAAGAGTTGGAAGTAAAATTTTAAATTGATTTAACCTATGAAATAGATCTTCTCTAAATTTACCTTGATTAACAGCATCTAACATATCGATATTTGTAGTTGCAATTATTCTTACATCGACACTAATAGATTTTTTCCCTCCAATATGAGTTATATTT
>JABMPU010000023.1 GCA_013203665.1 Armatimonadota bacterium | reverse complement strand
GGAACTCTTATCAACCTGTCATCTTTCATCACTTCCTGTAGGCGGTTGGATTGAAGCTGAGCTTTTATTTTGGCAGCTTGTTCTATCCAGGCGCCGATCGGTTTTATTTCCTCAGCACGCTGCTGTGCCAATCGTTCTCGCTCACGGAATTCCTTCCACTTTCCAGGATCTGCAAAAAAAGAATCTAACATACCGATAACACCGAGTCCTAAGAAAAGTCTTCCGAAATTTATTATTAAATTAAAGCAATATATGCGTCCTAAAGGAATTAAAGCAATTGCTAAGATCAAACTAATAATGCCTAATTTCCTGCTGGTTTTTGGTCCTTCTGCTGCAACGCCAAGATCAAATGGTGCATCAATGTAAAAATTCAATCCTTTCCTGATTATCCCGGGACAAAGACCTAAAGGACTGAGAGCAACAATTTTAATATTGAATATTAAAAATTTAAGATTCCGAAAAGGATTTTTAAAGAAAGAAGCTTTCTCGCCTTTTACAATATCATCTCTAAGTTCAGTTAAATTCTTTAAAAGGTTCTTTCTTATTTTTATTCCGGTTCTAAAGAAAAATCTTCTTAAAAAGTTATTTTTTCGTTCCCAAAATCTCTGTTCCAATGCAGCCGAATCATTTGATAATCCAATATTGTTTTTCAAGACTGTAGCTTTGATCGCCTTGATGAAATGACCACGTTCATGCCAACCGGTAGAGATAAGATATGAGAAAAACCAGATTGTAATCGAGATCAGGGTTGCATGAGAGGCAAAAATAAATCTGAGGACTTCCCAGGTGGAATAACAACCTTTGGGAAGAGTAAAAAGTGAAAAAATATTGGCGAGATACAAAGGCACAAGAATGTGGTCTGCTAATATTCTTCCTCTGTCTAAATAAGCTTTAAAATTGTTAATCAATGGTTTCCTGTTCATTCAAATCTTTTTTTATATGTTTTAGTTCGATTTCAAAAATTCTTTTCATAATTGCAATTGTGCAAGCATAAGTAGACTCCAAGCCAATGTAACCGGTTCGTTTGCTTAAAAGGCTTTCCTTTTTGCTGTAAGGAGTATCAGAAGCATAATGAAGAATTCCAATATCATAAACTTCCTCAGAAGTCATATTGATTGATTTATTAAGAGGATATCGTTCTGGATAAAGGTCTTCATAAATTGCACAAAGATATGGTCCGGCTTCCATTTCAATGCCATTAAAATCATCATTATGAAAGGCTTTCATAACTTCTTTATTCTGCAGGAAAGTCCCACGCACAGTTATAGATTTCTGGTTGTCAAAAACTGCAGAGTCGTTCAAATAATTTATCAAATCTTTAACAGAAAAACAGTTTTTAAAGAAAAATAGATTGCCTGATTGGGAATCATGAACAGCATTTGGAATCATAAGATCGCCAACACGACCGCTCATTGTTCCTGCTTTGCCCATAATATAAATTCCACGAACTTCAGAAGCGCTCGCTAAAATCTGTGATAAAATATGATAGGCAGTTAAACCCAGGGGATAATCTATGTTTAAGATTAAAGCTCTACTTTTTTTTAATAAATCTAGGTTATTGGAAGAAAGTCTATGATCAAATTTTTCCGGAGCGAGTTTTCTTAAATCTATAAGATTAGAATTCAAATCAATGTTGGGAGAACCATGATATCTGTAAATTCCGGTATTTTCCTGGTTTTTTTGCAGATTTTTATAAATTTCTTTATCAGAATCCAGATAATTTTTCATTGCATAATAAAGGAAATTCGTTTGAAGCCCTTCATCTTCATCTGCTTTGATGATTTTCCAGCGTCTTCGCAAACCTTCTTTGTCATTTTCCAAAGTAAAATTAAGAATTTCATCATGATATATTTTAGCAAAACCAGAAAGGATATTAGCCAGACTATGCATATTACTTGAAACCAGATAAAGTGGTCTGAATTCTATGAGAGTTTCTTCGAATTGTCGAACGAGTTCAAGCCACCAGTTTTGTACAGCTCTGCGGTAATCACTGAATCCGCTCGCCAAAAGATTCACGCGGAAATTCATTTTCCTTAAAGCAATTGAGAGGATTTTTTCGTTCCAGTTATCACCCCACAATTTTTGTATCAAATCCCAATTTTCTGTTGAAAGACCAAAAGCCTTTTTCAATTCATCTTTTATTTCATCTGCTTTCACAACTTCATTAATAATGTCATCAGCCAGAGAGGATTCTGAAAGACAAGCGTGCATTTTGTTCCATTCTATCTGAAATGCAGTCAAAGATGGAATCAAATCATCAATATCGGAAATACTGCTAACAAAGGCTGCCAGGATTCCTTTACCATCAAAGAGAAGTTGTCTTCTCCGAGCTTGGGTTGTTACCATTGGCCAATCGAAAATATCCTTAAAACCACCTTCTTTGAAAACTGCTTCGCTTTGACCCATGGCGATAAGTTTTACTCGATCAATACAATCTGGAAGTCTCATTGCAGAATATAGAAATGCAGAAACATCAATTTCTCTGGATTCAGCTAAAGGATGGAGGTTGGATTCCATCCCGGAATGACTGGTTTCAAGCGTTCTTATGAAAATATCACCGCTGCTTCTAAGTAACGAGTAATAAGTGCGGATGTGCTTTTCGAGCCATTCACCGGGTTGATATACATTCTTGTTTTTCATAATAAGATTTAATGGGCAAAAGGCACAACATTCATTAAAAAAATAAGTGCCAAAATATCCATAATCCACATTATTATTGGAATTTGATGCCATTTACCTAAAGCTGCTTTTAAAACAGTCCAGCTTAAACAACCCCAGATGATTCCTTGAGTTATTGAGTATGAAAAAGGCATAATAAACATTGCCATAAAGAAAGGAATAACCTCTTCAAACCTTTCCCAGCGCACATAAATTAATGGCTTTAACATGAAAACTCCTGCTAAAACCAAAACAGGTGCTATTGCTAATTTTGGCACAAGAGTTAAAAGAGGAGATAAAAATAAAAACGGGAGAAAAAGCAAGCCAGCAACAACTGCAGTAAGGCCTGTTCGTCCTCCTTCTTTTATACCTGTTGAAGATTCGATATAACTGGTGGCGGGACTTGTGCCCAAAAGAGCAGAAACTGCGATTCCCAGACCGTTTATTTTCATGCTTTTTCTAACATTTCTGGGATCACCTTTTTCGTCTAACATATTACCAGCTTCGCAAACACCAACAATTGTTGCTAGGCTGTCGAAAAGAAGTGTGAAGAGAAACACAAATGTAATTGGCCACATCGATAATTTCAATGATCCTATAATATCTAACTGCAAAATTAAGCTGAAATCCGGCATTGCAAACCAACCAGTCCAATTAACTAAAGTTGGTGTTTCTATTAATGAGGTTGCATCACCCCAAAAACGCCCGATAGGCCATGCCAGAATTGTGGTTATAATGATTCCTAAAATAAAACTTCCAGAAACTTTTTTTACCATTAATACTGCAGTAATAATAAATCCAATCAGGAACGTGATTGTAGTAAAATTCATCTCACCAATACTCATAACACCAGCTTCTGATGTTTTGATAAATCCTGCATATTCAAAGCCAATTAAGGCGATAAATAATCCAATCCCTCCAGCTAGACCGAATCTTAAAACTCTTGGGACTCCTGAAATGAGCTGTTTTTTCCTATCAAAAAGAATCATGATAAAATATATTACTCCTGACCAGAAAACACAGCCTAAAGCAGTTTCCCAGGGAACTCCTTGAGTCTTTACGATTGTATACGCCATCAGATGATTGATACTCATTCCTGGTGCCACAACAATCGGATTTTTAGAATACAATCCCATTAAAATACTGGTAAAAGCACTGATTAGAACAGAAGCTGTGAGCACTGCATTGTACGGCATTCCAGCAGATTTTAAAATACTTGGATTTACCAGAATAATGTACATTGTGGCAGCAAATGATGTGACGCCAGCCAGAACTTCCGTTTTCACATCTGTGCCGTTATTATGAAGGTCGAAAAGGATAGATATAAAACCTGTTTTTGCCATGAAGAATTTACTCCTCAAAAATTACTGACAATCTGAAAATAAAGACGCATTTTATCCTTTTTAAACCATTCATCAGAAACCTTGAACTGAATTTCAGAATTTCTGAAGATCCTGTATTTTACCAGGAAAAAAGAATAGATTCCATCTCCGGTTAAGATGGAATTCTGCATAATTCCGTCAACAGAATTTTCGTACATATAATGCAAAACATCAGAATGATATGCTGTGATTTGAGCAATTAATTCCAGTTTTCCGGTTTTCCATTTCAGTTGCTCGTAAGTTAAGATTCCCCTTTTATGAATTTTCTCGTTTTTTAGATATTCGGTTTTGACCTCACACCTGGTTTTCAGCCAGATTGAAGAAATCTTCTGCCACCAGTCTATTCTCAAAAGGGTCATCTCCAGATCTCGGATTAAACCTTCATCCTCCACAACCTTGTATTTTTCTTTATCTCTGTGCTTAAGAGTAAGACGGCAATTATTCGTTTTTGAGGAAAGTTCAAATTGCAGGAATTGCTCACTTCCAACCGTGGGCATCTTTTCCAGGTATCTGGTTTGCGGGAATTTCCAGATATCAAAGTAGAAATTTACTTTTGCTCGCCTGAAAGGCAGAAAAGTGATTCCATAATAAAGCCCTTTTTCGTTATCAAACCTGCTTTGAGAAGAAAATGAATGACCATGCCAGGTGGGGAAATTCTTCTCATAATACCTAAAAAGAAGCAATTGTTTTAGTTTATCTTCTCCCCATTTTGTGCCGATGATTCCGGCAAATTTATCATCTGCATATGCCAGTTCCCCAAAGGTTGGAAAACTATTTTTGTTCAATAAAAAATTCAGTCCGAAAGCTGAATATTTATTATTCCATTCCGGTTTCTGGAATGGATGCTCAAATTCATTTTGGGAATAAATAAATCCGAGTATATTATTCGAAAATGTGTAGTTAATAGCAGCTCCGAAAAGTTTTTCGTTTACATTATCTTTTTTACTCTCATCATAATGAAGTCCGCTCTCATTGAAAGAGGAGATTTTTCCATCATCATCGAGATTGGCAGAAAGTTTGGTGGAAGAAAAAAAGGGGATGAAATTTAATTTTCCCATCTTTATATTGGATGCAGCTCCTTCCAATTCCCAGATTTCATAGGAGCTTGTGTAGGGTTTTATCGGTTTGAATTTTTTAGAAGGAGTGGAGGTTGCTTCTGCACTTTTGGACATTCCAAGTTTGGGAGAAAACAAAATTCCCTGACCAAAAGCCAGCCTGTATTTTCCCAGGATTATTCGTTCAAGAAAGTTATTTGGGGAATATTCTACAAAGTAAGAATAAAAATCTAAGGGATTCGTTTCACCCTGATCTTTTTGGGAGATGAAACCGAAATTAAACTTTTTGATTTGAAAAAGAGACTTCTGAAAATATTTCAGGCATGATGGCAGATGTTCATTTTGCTGTTGATATTCAACTCGGGAAATTTGCTTAATTTTCAATGGACTTGATTTTTTAAATGAAAAGTATGGTTTCAGATCGGAAATTGTTATCTCATTTATTCCGGTTTTTTGGAAATCTTTCCAATTTAAAATTTTCTGTTTTTTTCTAAAGATAATGACTTTTTCAATATCGCTTTCAGAGAGCCATGGCAATTTTTCCAGATCGGTCTGAGAAACAGTATTTATATCAAAGGGATTTTTACGAATATTTTCCAATAAATCACTGAGTTCTGTGGAGTGGTAGGTATCATCCTCAAAAGAGAAGATTTTTTCTTCACCATCTTTTGCCAAGATAAGGAAAGGCAAGAATATGAAAAGGATAATTGCTTTTCTATTTTCTGAGAGCATAACCAACAGAAATATAATGAGTTAAATCTAAATATTGCTGAGTTCTGATGCTGTATGTAACCTTAATTTTTTTTATGTTGAAAACAACACCAATCCCGATTCTATCAGGTTCGTATTGATAGCTTGTTAAGAGGGTCAACATCCTGAAAAAATTGTAACTGCCGGCAATTTTAAAGGAAAAATCAAAACCATCCTGTTTCTCCAAACCGATTGAAATCTTACTTTTTGATGAAAGATTATAGCAGGTCTCCCACAAATAAAAAACCGGTAATTGTTCATTTAGAAAAGAGGATTGCAGAAAATTGCGAACTGAAAAACCGGTAATGATTTTATTATTTTCCCATTTTAAACCTGCGTCAAAAATAATGGAACTATCTTTCTGATAATTTTCGATTCTGTTGTAAAGATGTCTGAAATTCAAACCAAAAGAGAATCTTTGTAAATTGTAATTTACAGCGAGATTTATGATATTCTCATTGTAAAGTTTATGATCCAGATAGGAATTTCCCAAAAGAAAACCGAAATTTCTAAGTCTGAAAGCAGAATGGAAATTATAATACGGAAGCTCCTTCAAACCAAAAAGATAGGTGGCAGATGTTTCAATTCCGGGATTGCAAATAGCTGGATTTAATGAGCCGGAAGAAGGGTTTAGTAAAATGAGAGAAAGTCCGTTTGTAGCATTATGAGCCGCAGAAGGAGTAAGGTTAAGGTCAATGGCCAGAAGAGAAATGAACAAAAAGGCAAATAATATGAATGTGGTTTTTTTCACGTTTTTAAGATTCAAAAACAAATTTTATAATAACAAAAATTAATAACGCAGCACCTGTTAACGCAAATGATAATTTTAACCAAAATAAAAAATTTCTTACTCTATAGCAGAACCAAGTTTTTTTGTATAGCTTTTCTTTCCTCTTATTTGCTTTCTCAGAGCATATATTACCCGCGATATATTGTAAAAAGTCCGATATAACCGTAAGACACCCAAACACAGCACTAATCAATAAGAGAAATTTATAATTTGCAAAGATGAATAAGGTGCTTTTTGTTGTAGAATCAATTAATGCAATAAAGATACCTATTAACCCAAAACCAATATATCTGGATGTTTTACTTATTTCTTCAGAAGTATAATCAAGATCTCTTTTGATAATAGATTCTCGTTCTTCTAATTCATTCATATAAAATTCCAATAAATCCTTAATTTTATTTTATAGCATTTCTATTTTTTTACCAGGATAGTCTGTATCATCATCATCGACATTACTCACAGCTTCTTTGAGTTTTTTACCAGCTTTGAAATATGCAACTTTCCTTGATGGAATACTAATTTTTGCTTTTGTTTGTGGATTAACTCCTACACGAGAACTTCTTTTTTTTACAGAAAAAGTACCAAATCCGACTAAAGAAACTTTTTCACCAGCTTCTAATGCAGCTAAAATACCACCAAGAACTGAACTCAAAGCAAGGTTAGCAGCTTTTTTTGTGATATCTGCATCACTTGCAATTTTTGCAATAAAATCTTGTCTGTTCATGAATTTCTCCTCTTTTTTATTGGATATTATTTTTCACTCTACATTCCCATTCTCATCAGTTTTGATCAGCAGGAGATCGAAATCCCCTTGTCCTGCACCATATGAGCTTGAATAGCCGGTAATAATGTAACCGCCATCCTCTGCTTGAGATACTGACTGACCGTAATCCCATTCTATTCCGCCAAAGGTTTTGATCCAATCTTCGCTTCCATCAGAATCTGTTTTGATAAGCCAGAGATCAGTTTGTCCCGAACCATAAGAATAGGTAAATCCGGTTATAATGTAGCCTTCATCTATTGTCTGGCATGCTGAAAGACCATAATCCCATTCGCTTCCACCAAAGGTATTATTCCACTGCTCTATCCCGGAGTTATCAGTTTTTATGAGCCAGGCATCTGCTCCGCCAGCGCCGTATGAATTTGTATATCCGCATATAATGTAGCCTTCATCCGCTGTTTGAGCTACTGAAAAACCTCTTTCATGGTTATATCCGTCAAATGTTTGATTCCACTCTTCATTCCCGGATGAATCAGTTTTTATCAGCCAGACACATTCTCCCTGCGGACCATATGAGCCGGCATATCCGGCGATGATGTAACCTCCATCTGCTGTTTGAGCTCCTGAATGCCCTCTTTCAATGTCATCTCCACCATAAATTTGATTCCACTGCTCATTACCGTCAGAGTCTGTTTTGATGAGCCAGACATCCGTTTCACCTGCTCCAAATGAGCTTGTATACCCGGTGATGATGTAACCATCATCTTCAGTTTGAGCTACCGATTGCCCTCTTTCCATATCAGTTCCACCAAAAGTTTGATTCCATTGCTCATTTCCCAGAGAGTCAACTTTGATAAGCCAGACATCTTCTCCACCTGAACCGAATGAGCGAGTATACCCGGTGATGATGTAACCTTTATCTACTGTCTGAGCTACAGAGAGACCATAATCCTGTCCGCTACCGCCAAAGGTTTTGCTCCACTGCTCATTCCCTGAGACATTGGTTTTTATTAGCCAGACATCAGTTTCGCCTGCTCCGAACGAACTTGTATATCCGGTTATGATGTAACCTTCATCCTCTGTCTGTGCTACAGATTGACCATAATCCTGTCCGATTCCACCAAAGGTTTTTTCAAATATCATTATTCCGATGTAAAAGTATGAAACACTACTCCAGACTTCATAACCTGTGGAAATATTTAAAGCTTTAACTTTCCAATAGTGAACACCATGATCCAAATCGTCGACAACAACAGATGTGTCGGGAATTGTGAAAGAAAATTCTATGTTTTCAAAATTTTCATCAGATGAAACGAAAATAATATAATTCGATGCATTCTCTATATTTTGCCAGATAAACTCGATCGGAGTATTTTCAAAAAAGAATCCTCCATTTTCCGGAACAATCAATTGCACTGCTCCAGCAGCATCTTCAGATACTATGACAGCAATCAATTCTGAAACACCGACATTGCCATTTAAGTCCTGAGCTTTTACCTGGATGGTATGAACTTCATCATCCGCCCAAAAAATTACGTTCCAGTAAAATTCGTATGGTTCTTCATTATCTTCTCCGATTTTGGCACCATCTATATAACACTTCACATTTGATACTTCATCATCATCAAAGGCATCAGCTTTAATCGTGATAGGAGCACTAAGAGTATCACCGGCAACAGGTTGAGTTATATTTACAGTAGGTGGAGTATTATCCGGAGCAGTACGTTTCTGACAGGCAAAAAAAATTATAGCCAGAAAAATAAAAAGAATTATTAATTTTTTCATAATGAAATTTTAAAAATAGATTCCAAATCCTGCAATTAAACCGTTTATGACTTCTGACTCAGCTCGAAATTGCTGGTAACCAAAGTAAATCTGTCCCTGTTTGTAGTGATAACGAACTTTTGCAAAAACTTCTGAGACAGCATGATTATTTATGGAGGCAATATTCACAGAAAAAAGTGCACTAAAAGGTTTTACAGGAAATATTTCCAATCCTGTATCCAGGCATAATACGGAATGATATTTTTCTCTTTTCACAGATTTCATTCCCATTCCCCACCACCAATTTACACGCTGAAATCGAAATCTCTGATAATTGAATAAAAAATCATAAATGTCCATTTTATCTGTTCCGGGATCAAGGTTTTCATTTAACCTGATGAAATTTCCATCTAAAGAAAAAAATGGAGTGAAGAGCCATCTGGAGCGAATTGAAAATCCATCGATATTTTTTAAATCTGAGAAGTAATGGCTGTTGATTTGCAGTTGCATTTTTCGATTTGTATGATAGCCATAAATTCCGCATCCTGGAGATTGATAAGGAAAATCAGTTAATGAAATTTCCCAGAGATAGTCGTGGCAGGTTTGTTCATATTCAGGATGTCCAATGAAAAGTTCGTATAATATCTTAAAGAAAATCTGGCAGAAGATGTTACAGCCATCATCGTCATCATCATCGTCATCGTCAGAATGAGTTGAACTGTCTTCTTTTGGTTTTTCTATCTCAGATTCAAATTTTTCCAGTTTACCCTTCTCTTCAGAATCGTTCTCTTTTTCATCTGCATTTAGAAATGCCGGGAACAGACAGAGCGAAACAATGATGCAAAAAAGAATGATTAATTTCATTGAAATCTCCAAGCATAATTAATTGTGCTTAATATTTCAAGAAGATTCTATCTTTATTACTACCTGCAAAAGTGGGAGTCTGTTCCTTATCGAGAAAACCTGCAGTTTCTTTCACATTTATATGAATATAATCAAATAATTCACCGATATCCAACTCATCATTTTTTCCCTTTGCTTCTCCTTTCAAACCCTTTAAGAGAAAATAAGTAAATAATCCGTGTTGTTTTGTGGGATAAGCACAACTATATTGTTCCTTGGAAGATGCTGAAAGAACTATCGAATTTTCAGCAGTTAAAATCGGGTTTTCTATGGTAATGGCTATGGGGCGTATTCCGGCCAGGAGCATCTCTTCCGAACGGCTTTCACCAGAGAAACAGGCATCTATAAATACGGTAACTGATTTTGCCTTCAATTTGGCAAGGGAAGAATAAATATCATCCAATGAGAAACCGGTATTGGCGTAATTCGGGTCGATATCATAAGGAATAAGATAGCCTTTTTTGGATTTTGTGTCTGGTGCACCATGCCCGGAATAGTAAATGATCACATCGGTTTCATCTTGCTTTATACGACGGGCTATCCAACCATCTTCAGCAAAGATTTTATTGAATTCACCGGATGTAGCACCATCATTTATACGGCAATAGATATTCCGTTCAGGGATGTTAAACAAATTTTTCGCATATTGATAGAAAATCTGAGCATCGTTTTCTGCGAAATCTACTTTGGGAGCATATTTATATTCTTCTATACCCAGAATGATTGCAAGTATGTTTTTTCCATCCATAGATGATTTTGGTATATCCATATCCACATCTGATAATACAATAAGATCCTCGATCATTTTCATTTCCAGTTTCTTGGTTGTTTTAATTTTTGCCACCTGAACCTCAACCACATTTTTGGTTCTTTCTCCCATTTTTAGACCCAGATCAGAAGTTTTACCAAATTTACCAGTAGTTTCTGTTAATTGCAGATACAATGGAACATTATCATCTGCATAGCGTCTGCTGGTGTAAAAATAGAATTCCACTTTTTGATAATCCCCGCCTTTAATGTCACCCAGATTAAAGACTTTATCTTCATCAGGGCAGGTAATATTTTTATCACTTGTCTTTAATAGCAATGTTGCCTTTACATCAATAGCATGGCCGGCGCCAAAATTCTGGACATATGCAGTTACTTCGATAGATTCATTGGGCTCAATGATAGAATTGCTGTTACCGTAAGAAAAACCTTCTCCATCAGCATCTTCATTATCATCGATGGCAATTTGCTTTATTTGCAGATCAGGAGCAGCAAATGTCTGGGTTTCAAAACTAATGGTGGCTGGGTCAGAATCAAAACCGAAGCCTTCCATTATTTCAATACGTAATTCGCGCACTAAATTCTGCACATCTATATCAGCAGAAATCGGGATGGAAATAATCTCATTACCTTTAGCTGGAATTTCATCTATTTTGGTGATTGTATTAAAAACCAGATTTTTAGAAGAGGATAGGGGCGTAATATTTATATCCAAATCATAAGCATTACCCCTGCCCTTATTAACAATTTCAAACTGTATTTCTCCTTTCTCCAAACCGTCTAAGGCATTGTTATAAGACGGTTCATAAAATTTAAGGTTTTCTATATACAAGTCCGGTGGAAAGGTTTGCGGAGGTGGAATTTTTTCTTTTTCCGGATCATCGCTCCTCTGAATAAAGTCATATTCTTCAGAAGCATCATACTTTTCAGTATCACCGGAACCAGAAACTGTTAATTTATCAATTTCAATTCTCATATTCCGCCAGATTACATAGCCAATATTATTCCCAAAGAAATGTTCAAAATTGATTGTATTAACATAGTTGTCATTAATATAAAATTTAAGTGAAGCATCAGTTTTTTTAACAGTAAGTTTATTTATTCCACCATAATTGTTCAGATGACTGGATTCTGTCCAATCGATCAAAGCCTGCCAGTCGTCATTATAGCTTTTTGCTATGCGATAATAGCCGTTATTGGAAATGTTAAAAGCAAAATAGTTATCAATATCTTTCATTCCCCAGACCAGACCATATCCGCGGTCATCAGTACCACTTATATGCTGCAATGTTGTTGCAATAATGAAATCTTCATCCTGAGCGAAAGATACTTGTTTCCAGGTAAAATATCCACCTTCATCTTCTTTGTGCTCGAAAATATATTTGCCATTTTGTATTTTCAGCTTGCGCACTTTGTCTTCATCTTCCAACCAGTTGCTGCTATTATCATTAAAGTCATCTGAAAAAATAGTATTTTCCGCTTCATCAACAAGATCTAATTGTAATTCCAGTTCTTTTATCATAGCATCTAGATCAATATCTTGAGTTTGTAAATCATCTGATACAATTTCCACTAAAGAACTTGTAATTGTGCTTCCGGAAGGATCTAGCAGGAAAACGCGGTAAATTCCGGCATCACCAAAATTGATGTCATTGAAGAAAATATAATCCATATCAGAGCTAACATCGAAATCATAGTCATTATAGTACTCAAAGTCGTCAGTTTTGATGCTATATTTATCTAATTGAATTACGATGTCTGTGTAAAAAATTGGTGATTCTAATAAAATCATTACAGTAATATTACCTGTGGTAAATCTATCGGATGCATCAATTTCTCCGAGATTAGAATCATACCTTACGCAAAAATATAGCAGATCGCAATTCTGCGCTGAAAGGGTTGTAACAACACCCCAAAATAAAACTAAACAGAATCCTAACAAAATAATTTTTTTCATAGCTCCTCCAAATACTTGGTTATTGCATATATTATTTTTTGTCTTATAATTTCTTCCCTTTTTCTCAATTATTTATGAATGAAATACTGCAAATCAGCTTCCTCTATTTCATTTCTGGGAATCTTCATAATTTGTACAAGCAATTTATCTAATGCAGATTGGAAAGTACCATAAGTAGAAAACGATTGAAATGATGTGAATATCAATGGTTTTTTGGTGGCAATAATCTTGATTATTTCAGAATCTTCCTTTTTTCCGGGCAGCAGATATACAGGAAAAGAAACTCCCTTTTTAATGTCATTTTCATCAGGTAATTTTAAAGTTTCTCCTTCTCTTACCAAATTATCCTTTTTGAACTGGTTAGGGAAAATGATATAAACTGAATCATTAGAACAGATATTGAAGATTGTTAAGTAACAATTTAGGGAGGGAGTGACAGTAATTTCGAGTTTTTCTTTTTCCTTGAAGTGTACTCTGTTCAAGCTGGCATCCAAATTAAAATAAGGATCTTTCCCCCCTTTTTGTTTACCTACTTTCACTTTTAAAACAATAACCTTTTTTAATACATTACCCTCTGTTTTTGTTTCTTCATTCAGTATTTCTTTTTCCAGAATAATTCCATTTGAAGTTTGATTGATAAGTTGCAGAAAATTATCCATTAATACAGCGTCATCGCTTTCTGCTTGAACACTTAGCACTCTTCCAGAGATTTCAACTCCGCAATAAAATTCAATTGCTTGCTTACATGCTCTTCGAATTGCCAGATTTTTAGCTTCTTCAGGTGTAATGTTTTCGATAGCTACCGAAGCAGTAACCTCAAACCAGTCATTCCCAAGTGCTTTTATTACAGGTTGGGACGGTGCTGGACTCTGACAGAAAATTATTGAGGTTGCAAATAATAAAAGTACAGTTATAATTAATTTCATTTTCCTCCCATTAAAAAAAACTGTTTAATCTAATATCATACTAGTTTTTTAAATTTATTTTAATTCTTTATTAACATTTGTCACTTCAATTTTTCAATATTTTCTAACTCACCCTCGGTCCCTCTCTTTATCATAAGAGAGGGATGACTTATTGCTATTTTTCTTTTCCATATTTTTCTTCCAATTTTTCTTATGTTCCTTCTCTTTTTTTTAAGAGAAGGACAGCAGGATGAGTTTAAATCCCCAGGGAATTCCAGTAAAATTTTTCCTCTTACTTAAGATTATGAATTATTTTACAATCTCTACTAAGGAACTTACAATAGTATTTCCTTTGGGATCAAGCAGGAAAACCCGGTAAATTCCCGGATCAGCGAAATTGACGTCATTAAAGAAAATATAATCCATATCATAGCCAACGTCGAATTCATAATCTTTGTAATATTCAAATGTATTTTTGCGAGGGTTGAGTTTATCCAGTTCAATCGTAATTTCATAAAGTCCAATAGGCTTTTCTAATAATACCATCACCGTAATATTTCCGGTGGTGAATCGATCGGATTGATCAACCTCGCCGAGATCGGAATCATACCTTACACAGAAATAAAGCAGGTCACAATTTTGTGCTGACAGGGTTGTAACAACACCCCAAAATAAAACCAAACAAAATACCAACAAAATAACTTTTTTCATAACTCCTCCTTGTTTTTATTTTTTTAAGGTGTCTGTAAAATGAAAAATGCTGTCTTTCTGAGGAATTCTTCGAAGTAGTCTCTAACGAAGAATCTCATTATAAGCGGAGATCCTTCGATGGAAAAGCAAGTAGAATTTCTCCAGTCTTCGCTCGCTTCGACTTGGCAAGCAGGACGACAAAAACACTCTATTTTGCAGAACTCATTTAATTTTTTATTCTTTTTTCTGTCTTGATATCAAAGAAATGAACTTTTTTCATATCAAAAGTGATTTCGATTTTTTCGTTCATTTTGGGGAGCTGTTTAGGATCAAACCTGGCTGTGATATTGGAATTTTTTGTTTTGAGAAAAACAATGAATTCATTTCCCATGGGTTCCACAACTTCGCAGATAGCTTCAATTTTTTGAGGGAATTCCGCCATTACATCAAAATTGGAATCATAGATATCTTCCGGACGTAAACCCATAATTATTTCATTATATTTTTCTAATTTTATTTTCATTTCAGAAGGAATTTCTACTTGAAAGCTGCCTTCATCAAAAAAGGTCTTATCATTTTCGTGAACGATTTTCCCCTTGAACTGATTTATGGAAGGGCTGCCCAGAAAACCTGCTACAAATAAATTAACAGGTTTGTTATATATTTCGAGAGGGGAATCGATTTGATGAATAATTCCATCTTTCATCACCACGATTTTATTTGCCATGGTCATTGCTTCCACCTGGTCGTGAGTTACATAAATTATAGTGGTGTCCAGCTTCTGATGGAGTTTGACTATTTCCGCCCGCATTTGCACGCGCAGCTTTGCATCCAGGTTGGAAAGAGGTTCATCAAAAAGGAAAACTTTGGGATGACGCACAATCGCTCTTCCCAAAGCAACTCTCTGTCTCTGTCCGCCGGAAAGCTGTTTTGGTTTTCTGTCCAGCAGCTCTTCGATTTCCAAAAGGGATGCAGTTTCGTTAACGGTTTTTTCGATTTCCTCTTTTTTGAATTTTCTCAGTTTCAAGGCAAAAGCCATATTATTATAGACCGTCATGTGTGGATAAAGAGCATAATTTTGAAAGACCATGGCAATGTCACGGTTTTTGGGAGGAACATCGTTAACTATTCGTTCTCCGATGTGAATCTCACCGGAGCTTATTTCTTCCAGACCGGCGATCATGCGAAGAGTGGTGGATTTACCGCAACCGGAAGGTCCCACTAAAATTACGAATTCTTTATCTTCAGCTTCGAAACATACATTCTTAACAGCATGGAAACCATTATCAAAAATTTTATCAACGTTTTTTACAAGTACCTTTGCCATTTTTTTCCTATATTTCAACTTATTTGTTACGCTAAATAGAAAACTCAAATTTACGAAATATTGTCAAATAAAAAAATGGATTTACATTTTAAAGTTCCTGAAAATATTAAATCACGAATCAGTCAAATCACCAAAGACGATTAAAAAGCCGGACAGGTTTACACGAAGAAACATTAATATTAAGAAATGACTCTGAGTAAACACGAATCAGGTTAATCCTTTTTCATTTTTGTTAAATAAAGGAAAAGCGACCAATAAACTTGGTCGCTTTTCAATCTCTATAATCTTATTACCGGAATTTTACTTAAAGTTTAGTATTCAAGATACTATTTCAACAGCAAACATTTCCTCACAGATTTATCTTTTCCATTCACTTTTAGCTTATAGAAATAAACACCTGAACCGACTTCTTTCCCAGATGAATCTTTTCCATTCCAGATTAATTTATGGAAACCTTTTTCAAAGTCATCTTTTGCTATTGTCTTTACTTTTTGACCCTTGATGTTATACACTGTTAGTTCCACTTTACTTTCTTTTGGAATTGAGAATGTTATAGCTGTGCTGGGATTGAATGGATTTGGATAGTTGGGAAACAAAGCCAGTTTAATAATTGATGGGATTTCATTATCCGGTTCTGAATCACCAAAAAGCATATTCATCAGATTATCTCTTTTTTCTTCATATTGTTTACGAGACTCTGGTTTCAATTCCATAATTTTACCGACATATTGAGCTCTACCACCATTTTCCATCATTAAGTATGTATAACCTGCATCTATCACAGCAAAAACAGAATCTACTGTGGATGGTGGATTCTGGATTATTTCTTCAAACCAGGTTATTGCAGGTTGAAATTCTTCAAGTTTTATATTGCAACAATTTATCAGAAAGGCAGATAAGTTTATCATTTCTTCATCATATTGCATATTTGGTTCAGTTTCATAATATAGTTTTAAACCAGCAAAATCCTGATCGTATTTTACTTTTAGAGCAAGAAGTTCTTTGGCTGCAATTTTTGCATACTCAGATACAGGATAGATGGAAATTAATTGTTTGTAGGTTTGTTCAGCTTCAAAATAATCCTCAGCTTCTTCTTGTTGTTTTGCTAATAGATACATTTCTCCTTCCGGACCGTAAATAGGATCTTCAGGAGGACCCGGATCCCAAATTGGCAGATATATAAAAAGTTCGGTTGGAGATAGATCAGTTTCCGGATTAAAAGTAGAACCCCAGTTATTATATGAAACATCGATTGGTTCATGGATAGGAGGAACTTGTTCGCATTTCACATAACTGTACTCATGATTTTCATCATATATCTTGTTGTGATAAAATTGGCTTGGTCTGCTATCATAAGTAAATCTGACTTCATGTTCATTGTTATCCCTGATTATTTGAAGAGGGTAAGTTTCTGAACCGATAAGGTTAAAATTACTTTCCCTCGATATGAAAAGACCGACTCTATTGTTTTCGATTCGATTGTGATCCGTTATATCTATATAAGAATGGTAAATAAAGATACCAAAATTTTGTGTATTGTTGCGAATTATGTTATTTAAAATCGAATTAATAATTCCTGAACCGGACTCCCATATTTTTATTCCCGAATTGCAATTTTCAATAACATTATAGGAAATATCTATGTTTGGATAACCAGTAATTTCAATTCCGGCATTAGTTGATGAGTTATGAATATAACAGTTATAAATTGAGATTGTTTCTAATTCGGATATTCCATACAACTCCGCTGTTATTGGTGAATTGTTAAAATCGACATCAGACAATGATAAATTTTGTCTGTCCTGTAATAAAGGAGTGTTTATAAAACTACCGCCGTTTATCGTTATCTCTCTTTCAGAATTAAGGTTAGCATTATTAATTTCAACATGATTTAATACAATATCTCCATTTCCTTCCGGGAATTCCAGACCTTGCCAATAATCTTGTGAAACTCCCTGAATTATTGGTTCAAATGTAACAGGTTCATTTTCAGTACCATTTACTATTAAATCACCATAAACAGTTAGCTTACTATTTTCTTTTGCTTTGATTATTGTGCCAGGATGAATAGTTATAGTGCTGGTTTCAGGTAAAATCACTTCATCATGTAGAGTTATCGAGCCATACCAATAATAATCTGTATTTTCCCTTAATGTTCCATATACAGGTTGAGAGTATAAATTATTTCTCAATTCATTCATTCTTGGATAAATATTACCGGAATTACTAACAGCAATGTCAATATCTGAAGCAGATATTTTAGTATAATGTGTTGTGCTAAATTCCGTCGCTTCCACACCAAAAATAATTTCAATATCACCATCAGAGTCAACATCAACAATAGTATTATGTGTTTTAGGCAAATTACTCGGAAAAGCAAAAATTAAATCACCATTGGATAAATGACCATTTATTGATTCATGATTTGATAATATAATGTCAAGTTGATGATCTGAGTTTAAGTCGTAGAGACTAAATCTGCTGTTATTATTGATTATATTATTTTCAGAAAATAATAACTCATATCCTGAATCCAAGATATCTATCTTGTATATCCATGTTGTAGAAGAAATAGCATCTTGTGTTACTACAATTTCAGTAACTCCATCATTATCAATATCTCCTAAAGCAAAATTATCATAAGTACCGGGTGTTAAACTAATTTCAGCGAGTGGGTGTGAGTTAAGATCACTGCAGTTCAATATAGTTACATTATTTTCTGAAAATATTACGCAGTCCAATTCACCATCATCATTAAAATCATCAAGTGCAAAATCTTTGAGAACATTTGGATATAAATTAACTTCATCGATAAGAGTTAATACCCCATCATCATAATCATATTTCTCAACTTTCGCAACCCCATACTCATCGGCGCATCTTAATATATATATCTCGTTTTTGCCATCATTATTCCCGTCTCCAATAGCTATATCCTTTATATAATTAATCGGAATTGGACCAGGTGTTAATAAAATACCATCTAAATCAAATATAACAACATCTGTAAAATAAAATGTTTGTAAATTATCTTTATATGCAGCAACAAGTTCATATTCTCCATCATTATTTAAGTCTCCTAAACAAAAATAACAAAACACCTCGTCTCCACCATTAACAACGTATGTATTGACCTCGTCACCATTATCACCCTCAATTCTATATAAATGATATTGAGTAGTTGATGCTATATAATCATAAGAATCACCATCATATATTGGTATAGCATGACTAAATTGTGGAAGATCAATTTCCCAATACCAGATTATTTCACCGGATGTAGAAATTTTCATACCATCTAAAATAATGTAATTATCATTATATGATGGAACGCATGCCGTATTCACAGATTTATTCACTACAGCAGGAAATCCATTCTGGAAACAATAATAATCGTATTCTGTTTCAGCTTCATTATTATTTTCATTTCTCTCTGCAATTAAACTATCCGGATCTGCAATAATCTCAACTGTAAAAGTGGTTGGAAAGGTTGAGCTGATATCATAATTAAATACTGCACTTCCTGTATGCATTCCTTCAATTAGATCGATGGTTATTGTTTGTTCATAACTTTCATTTAGAATACATTTCACATCTACATTTTCAACATCGATATTACTTAGATTTTTTACTCCAGCCGTTATTATAAGGGTTTGATTATCAATGCTTTCCGGGTCTATTTCTAAAGGAGAACATACTAAATCGCATTCACCAATATTCAAGGAATCTAAAAGTATATTTAAAGCTGGATCTCCGAATAAATTATAATGATTACGATATAGATCACAAGAAGTTTTTAGTTTCGCTAAAAGTAACATTTCGCCACACGTTGCTAAATCTTTTGAAAAAGCTTCGAAACTGTGAGGTACAAAATCAGAAAAAGCACCTGCATTAGAACCAATAGAAGCTCCTATAAATCCTATCGAACCTCTAATTGAATCAGCTATTAAAAAATTTTCTGCCATGCAGTCATCAACTGACTGAAAAGCACCTGTGACGCATGCCATACTAAAGATAAAAGGTAATTTATTATAATATAGAGAATCAATAATATGATTATAATTAAATCCATAGAGACCCCCACCAGAAGGCCATACCCAACCAAGTGTACCACCATGTCCCATATAAGTAACAACCAAATTACCTTCTGCATATTGTTCCAATAAATTATCTTCATCATAAAATCTTGTATCGTCAAAATTCGGGAAGGAATTTAAATGTGCTTCATCAATTAGTACAGTTGTATCATAAGTTTCAACAAAAGGAGCAATCATATTTAATCCTTGGTTTATATGGTCCCATGGTACTACATCCCCAGCAAGAAATGTCATTCTATCCTTCCAGCCGTCATAACCAGGAGCTCCGATATCTATCGGCTCATAGTCTATTATCTTCTGGCAGATATTGGCTACTTGATCAGTACTATCTACAGGACATCTGCCAAGTAGTATATCCGGGTAAACATCCACCATACCACATATCTCCGTTAACTGGCTGAAATAGACATCGTAACCTTCATCGTGTGTTGGTACGGGATACTGTGCTCCAGTTTCAAGTTCTACATCACTAAATAAATTTACATAACCAAGTTTATTGTCAAAAGTATTATCAGCATATCCATTATCATAGGTGTTTTTGATGAGATTTTTAAGTTCTACATCATGATAACCAGCTGGAGTTAAAAAATCTTCAGTTTTAACAATCACTACATCAAATCCATTATATTCATCTCTTTTATCAGCTAAGGCTTGTAAATTATCATTATACCAAAATTCTTCATGAGTAATTATTAAATAATCGCAATGTGTACCACCATAACCCATAAATAAACTATCTAAATATGTTAACCAGGTTACACTTCCTGGGTCTCTGTATCCTGCACCACAACTTACAGAAGCATTTAAACCATTGGAATTATAATTGATCATTGCATTGCCGCAAACTTCATTGAATATTCCTACATCTTCATTTACAGAACCGACGGCATTATCGAAAGTCATTTCGATATTAACCCGGGAATAGGCAATAACCTGCTGCTGCACTGGATTAAACTGCACAGGATAGACTTTTACTCTGATGCAATGCTGGGTTCTTACTGCTCCCTTTTCTACCAATTCTCCCGTATAGCCGGGGAAATACTCATCACTGTTGTAGAAACTGCTATTGATCGTGAATTGTTCTTCGAGATACGTGTAATCTCCGTTATTCACTTCCACCCATTCAGGTGCGGGATAAATAGTGATGTTATCGATTACTACTGAATCTAACAAAGTCACATTTAAATTCACATTATCACATTCCGGTATTGCAATTAAATAAGTAACTACAGGAACTTCCGGGAAACCAATTGAATCCATTTTGGCATGTTCAGGGATGTAAACTCTGTTGTAGATATCTACATCTATACTTTTCATGCCCGGTATTTCCAGTTCAAATTCCACCAAAGAACTTGTCGAATTCGATACATCATAAATCGGTGCCGATTCACCACGATCATTAAAATTTAACCATTCATCTGCTGAAGCAGAAAATATAAAAACAAATAACATAACTAAAACAAAATTGATCTTTTTCATCTTTCAATCCTCCTTAGATTATTTTAAAAGAATCATTTTTTTTACTGGTGAGTTTGATAAATTTAGTTTATAAAGATAAATGCCAGAAGATAAATCCTTTGGATTCCAGCTAACTGCTGAATGCTGTCTGCTGACTGCCATTTTATCTACTAATTGCCCTTTTATGTTATATATTTCAATTCTCGAATTTTCAACATTTATGGGTATATTGTAACTGATTGTTGTTTTAGGGTTAAAGGGGTTAGGTGAATTGCTTAATTCAATTTCAGAAATCTGTATTAATTCATCACCGCAAGCGTTATTTTCAGTAACATGAATGTAATCATATCTTGTAGCAGTATTCAAATCTAACGGATGGACTGTTAAACTTACTGAATAGTAACCGGTATCCTGATAGGTATATTCAGGATTCTGCTCGTAAGAATCTATAATTCCGTCATTTTGGAAATCCCATTTCCAGGTTGATGCCACATCACCATTGGATAGATCTGTAAACTGGACAGCTAAAGGTACTGAGCCTTCGGTTGGTGTCGCTTCAAAATTAGCATATATAGGCTCATCTCCATAACTAAAAGGATGATAAACATTAAATGTCTCGCCATAGTCTAAGCTATGGTAAATATAAGTATGTTTAATTTGACTCATAAGTTGAACATACTCAATATTCATAAATAATTCACCTGGTTGTCTGCCACCCACAATACCGCAAATTGGTAAATTTGGGCAATTGAAGGTATTTTTTAATTCCCAAGTTTGTCCATAATCGTTGCTATAAAATAATTCTTTTTCTTCTCCATAAATTGTTTTTTTATACAAAAATAATTCACCTATTTCGGTTCCACGGCTTAAAGATATCTTATTAGACCAATAAAAATCAAAAGCATACTGAAGTTCTAAATTTTCAAAATTATCATAAGATATTAGAAGGAATAATGAATCGAGAATACCATATATATCACCAAGAATATAACCTATAGAGTCTTGATTTACAATTTCAAATGCCTTAATACTACAAAAACAACCATTCAAAGAATGTTGAGTAAAAGTATAACCATAATCATTACTACTCATTCCAGGCCCTTTAAATATCTCACCTTCATTTCGTCCGCTTTCGATTTCATAAGAACCCTCTGAAGTTCTAAATACCCAACTACCAAATTGTCCATAATTATTGGAATAGAACATATTAGTAGAATGATCGATCTTATAAATCGAACCTGTTGTTCTGTCTGCACAAATCCTGGCAACCATATTTATACTATCCACACAAACAGCAGTTTCTCCAAAATTAGTGGAATGGTATAAACCTTCTTCAGTAGTTGCTGTGGGACCAATAAAGTATATTTCACCAATATCCGGTCCTCTAGTTATTTTATGATCTGCAAATAGTAATGTGCTCGTAAATATTATTGCTATTGCAATGAAACAAATCTTTTTCCCCGATGAATCGGGATTAAACAAAGTTTTTAACATCTTTCTTTCCTCCCTGTCACGGCGTCCCGAAAGCGTTCTGGACGAAGCCGGACTATTTTATAAGTATCATTTTTTTTATATTTGATTTATCATTTTCAATTTTATAAAAATATATTCCCGACGAACAGTGCTTAGGTTTCCAGTTTACTGAAGATTCTTTATTATCAATCGGCAAAGTTTCTATTAATTGTCCCTTAATGTTGTATATTAGAATATTACTTTCTTCTATACTTTCAGGAAGAATATATTTTATTGCAGTTTCGGGGTTGAAAGGATTAGGATAGTTAGATAATTCGAAATTCAAAATTTCTAACTCGTAATTTTCTGCTCCGCTTCCATCAGTAACGTGAATATAATCTTCTCTAAGAGCGTACGCTTCTTCTCCTATACCGCCACCAATGGTGATATGCAATCTAACTGAATAATAACCTGTATCTTGATAAGTATATTCAGGATTCTGTTCATAAGAATCTATTACACCGTCATTATCAAAATCCCACTTCCAACTTTGAATATCATATCCACTTGATAAATCTGTAAATTGAACTGTTAACGGTGCTATGCCAGCTGTAGTATCTGCTTCAAAGTTAGCATAATATGCTGGTGGTCCATAAGAAAAAGGATGATAAATTGTAAATGTTTCACCATAATCTAAACTGTGGAAAATATAGATATGTTTAATTAAGCCCATAAGTTGAGTATAAACTATATAAAGATATAACTCCCCTGGTTGCCTTCCTCCTACAATGCTTTTAATTGGAAGATCAGGACAACTAAATGTATTTTTTAATGTCCAATTTTCTCCATAATCATTACTGAAATATAATTCATTTTCTACTTGGTTGCATAAAAAAAGTTCACCTTCTAAATAACCCCTACTCAAATTACTATAATCACTCCAATGAAAACTAAAATCTTTTTGTAATTCTAAATTTTCAAAATTATCATAAGAAATAAGGAGATATTGAGAATCTGGAACGGAAGAACTATATACGATAACATATCCAATATCATCTTCATTATCAATTTCAACATCAATCTTATTACCAAAATATCCGATATAAGAATGAGTTATAAAGTTTAATCCGTAATCTTCACTATGTTTAGAAAAACTAGAGTAAATTTCACCATCCATTCTTCCGCTGCTAATTTCTTTTTTTACACCATTATTTCTGTATTGCCAACTACCTTGATCTCCATAATTGTAAGAAATATATAACGCTTCTTGCATTGTTACATAGTATAAAACTCCAGGTGTTATATCTGCAACAATATGCATAAAGTTAGAAATACTATCTTTCAATGTTATTGTCTCTCCAAAATCAGTTGAATAATATAATCCACTATAATTACTTGTTACGGTAGGTCCTCTCAAATAAAACTCCCCAATATCGGGACCTCTCGTTATAATTCCATCTGCAAATAAAATTGAGCTTATAAATGTTACAAATATAAAAAGTAAAATAGTTTTTTTCATCGTATCTTCCTCCTTAGATTATTTTAAAAGAATTTATCCTGTTTACCCTGTGGAATCAAATTCTATTCCATACGGGTTAAATCTTGCAGATTATTTCATCAGGAGCATTTTTTTTATTGGTGAGTCTTTAATATTCAACTTGTATAGATAAATTCCTGATGAAAATTTTTCAGCGTTCCAATTTACTGATGTCTGTTGATTGCTGATTTCTATTTCATCTATTTTTTGGCCTTTAATATTATAAATTATTATCTCCGTGTCCTCAATGAACTCTGTTGTATAAAAAGAAATCGTAGTATTTGGATTAAATGGGTTGGGGTAATTATTTAACTCATAATTTGTAATTGAATATTTGTAATTATCTATCCAACTTCCGTCTGTTACGATTATTTCCTGCCAAGCTGTCATTTCAAATTGACCTACCCAGAAAATTGTTAAACTAACAGTATATGTATTAGGTTCTTGATATGTAAATTCAGGATTCTGCTCATAAGAGTCTATTTCACCGTCTCCATCGAAATCCCATTCCCAGATCTGGTTATTTATTCCACTGGATGTATCTGTAAATTGAACAGTTAAGGGAGCTGTGCCGGTAGAGGGTTCTGCTTCAAAATTTGCAAAATATGGTTCAGGTCCAAAAGAAAATGGATTATATACAGTGAATGTTTCTCCATAATCAAGGCTATTATATATGTATGTGTGTTGAATTGTGTGCATTAGCTGTACATATTCAACCAGCATATAAACCTCACCTGGTTGCCTACCTCCAACAATACTTTTTATTGGTAAATTTGGGCAGGTGAAAGAATTTTTGGTTTCCCACGAATAACCATAATCATTACTATACCTTAACTCGTTTTGATCTCCTCCGAACGAAAAAAGTTCTCCAGAATAAAAACCTCTTGTTAATGATCCGATAGGTTCTTCATAACTGTTAAACACTTTTTGGAGGTCTAAATTTTCAAAGTTATCATACGAAATAAAAAAGTAAATCGAGTCCATATCTGGATAACTGTAAGACTTCACATATCCAATATTTTGATTGATATCAATTTCTGAAGTTGATGAAGTACCAAAATATCCATTATAGGAATGCTGAATAAAATTAAATCCATAATCATCACTATGCTTCCAGAAGCCGTTATATAAAAAACCTGCTGTAACACCACTATTTAATTTATATGTGATATTAGAAGTTCTAAACAACCAACTTCCTTCCTGCCCGTAATCATAAGAAATGAATAAATTTTCTGGCATAGAGAAACCATATAGCACACCCGGAGTCAAATCAGCACAAATACTCATAAAGTTTATGTTTGTATTCAACGTGCTATCCATACAGGTGGCAGTTTGTCCGAAGTCGGTAGAATGGTAAATGCCCTCTCCTGTCGCAGTTGGTCCGATATAATAAATTTCACCAACTTCCGGTCCCCTTGTGATACTAGAAAATAAAGTTGAACTTAAAAATATTACAAATATAAAAAGAAAATTAGTATTTTTCATTTTTTTATCTCCACTTTTTTTCTTATCCTTTTTGTATACCTCTGTTATGTTCAAAGATTGTATCCCCGACAAGATCGCGGATTCTCCTAAGGCAGATAAATATTCCATTTAGACTCATAAAAAGTTCGTGGATCCGACTAAGCCAGACAAGTTGCTCCTCAATCGGTAGGGCATACGAATTTTTTTATACGTCATTATTCATCAGATATTTCCAGTTTCGTAGGAGTTCAAATGTTTTCGTTCAATATGAATACAAATTTAACCTTAAAATTAACAATGCCAAAGTTGGTAATACTAAATCTAAGTGTCAAATATAAAATAATTTAACATTATGAAATAAATAATTAATTCATGAAAAGTTGTGATTGTAATTTAGTATATAGAAGGGGGGCAGAAGTTTCAGGAAATATGATTATAGCTGAGTAAAGTGTGAAAATATATTATTTATAAAATGTGCCATTTTGACAAAAGTGTTTACCAAAGGGGACACAAAAAAAGTTTCAATTAATAAATCATGGAGCCTTTTCAGAAAATAGTCAATTTGGGCAAACTTGAGTTTTCCAGCAATTACTTGCCTTCTTCTTTTTTGATGAGCAGCATTTCCAGGGCAAAAAGCAGGAGAACTAAAATTAAAAGAATTTTCCAGATTTCAAAGCCGTAACGTGTTTGCAGAATGTGCTTTTTCCAATCCGAACCTAATAATTTTAGGTGTTTGATAGGAGAGGTTGTAATCCTTTTAAAATCGCTTTCAGTGTAATCTAAATTTATACTTGCGAGTCTATTATCCAGTTTGTAAATTCCAGCAGATGAGCAGATAAAATATTGTTCATTGGTTTGGATGGTGTTTCCGGAAGGTAATTCTATAAAAGGTGAATCCAATTTGATTTTGCTGCCTACTTTAAGAGCAATATTTTGATTAATCTCGGAACATAGAAATTGCAGGCAATTATAAGCAAAAACCGGAAATGAGGAATTGAGGACAAAGGGATTTTGCAAACCTTCGATATCAAACAGCCAGAGACAGATTTTGTCTTTTTCCAGAGCTAATGGAAATTCCTGAGCTTGCAAAAGCACATCCGCAGATGATGATATTTTCCAGATATCATTGAAAGTAATATTTTGCGAAGCTTCCAAAAGGTTGGTAATGGGATGAAATTTATTGATAAAGCTAACTTTCAGGTTTTTATCAAAATGATGGAATTCCTCGAATTTAACAGAGAATAAATTTCCCAGATAATTTTGCCATTCCTCAGAAAGATTTCTATCTGCAATAAAGAGGATTCCTTTTTTATTCTTTTGCAGTTTGTCCAAAATAAACTCAAGTTTTGTAGAGAGAGTTTGCTTCTTAAAAACAATGATATTTTCAAAATCTTTCAGAGTTTCATAATTCAGGTTTTCTGTAGAGAAAATCTTAATATTTTCAGGATTATTTGTGTAAATTTCCAGGATTGTCTGCAAAGGAATGGGAAGCTCATTTGCATCTGAAATGACAGCAATTTTGGGAGAAAGATTGTAAAAAAAACTAAAATAATTGCGGTTATCAAAAGGCAGTCTTTCATTCTTAACCTGAACATAACCGGAATGCCAGCCTGACTTTTCAAGGTTGATAGCAAAAGTCTCCTTTTTTCTTTGATATGTCTGGAGATCAACCACTTTTTCAGAAGTGGTGTGTCCTTCCAAAAAGAGCTGACAAATGATATCCTGCTGGGAAAAATCAGCATGATTCACGACTTCGAAAGAGAGGATTTTTTGAAATGTTCTTTTTGTCAGTTCTGCTGTTAATTGTACATTCTGGCAACTGATATTATTCTTGTTTTCGAGCTCGGTTGTGGGAATGAAAAACCAGGGAATATCAATTTTTTCCGGCAGCTCTTGATCTTGAAAATCTGTGATAAAATAGATTTCCTGGTTGGGAAGATGGCTCTCTTTCAATTTTCGGGAAGCTAAAGCAAAAACCTCTTTCAATGGTTGAGCCTGCGGAGTGATGGAAATATTGGCAACCAGGTCTTCAGGTATTTTGCCATAGATCAGGTTTCCGTTAAGAGTGTTCCAATCTTTATTTAAAGTCAGGATCAAAGTAATATCATCTTTGGAGATTATTTCATTGATTTCAGAGAAAATGGATTTTGCCTTTTCCAGTTCGGTTTGAGTATCGATGAGGTAGTCCATACTATAGGAATTATCTATGATTAGGGCAATGGCAGTTTGCGGATGCAGGTTACCTTTATCGAGAAAGGGAGCTTTTAAAGCCGGACGGGAGATTGCCAGAATTGTGAGAAGAATGATCAACATTCTCAGAATCAGCAGCAGCAGGTTTTTAATATTGATTTTTCTTCTCTGTTTTTTCTGGCTTTCTTTGATGAACCTGATGGAGCTGAAAATAATTTTACGTGGTTTCTTTTTGGCAAAAAGATAGATCAAAATCGGTATGACAATAGCAGCAGAAAGAAATAAAATTCCGGAATTTAAGAAACTGAACATTTTTCTTCAAGTTTGGAAAAAATTTTAATAGCCAGAAAATAGAAACCAATACCGTAAAAAATACCGAAAATCGTATCGATAAAATAGTGGTAATGAAGATAAACAGTGGAAATGCTGAGCAGAAACGTGAGAATAAGAAAAATGTAACCGAGTACTTTTTGATGACGCAGAGCACAAATCGTAACAGCAACAGATAGAGCCACATGCGAGCTGGGAAATGCCCCTCCAAAATGAGTTGTTTGATTATAAATAAATGCCATGATCCTGCTGAAAAGACCATATTGATAAATCTTGGTAAGTTCCAGAGTTAAATCCCAATACCTTCCGCCAGCCACCGGCAAAACATTGTAGGTGAGATAACAGACATAAAAGACAAAACTGAGATTAAAAACAAATTTATGAAAAGTCTCTCTTTTTTTCAGATAGAGGAAAATTCCTAAACAGGGAAACATCAAATAATAAGAAAAATAGGAAAAAGCCATGATTTCGTGGATGAAGAAATTATCGCATTTAAGACCCCATTGGATGGCAGGTTGATATCCGAAAATCAGCAGGTCAATTTTCTGGAAAAAGGGATCGATGAAATCCGGGAAAAAAACTTTGTTCAGAGCAGAGGTTACTTCAAAAAAATAGAGAAAAGCCAAAAAAGGATACCAATCCCTGAAGAAGCATAGAATCTTGGATTTGTGAGAATATTTAATCAGCAAAAAAATCACGATTCCAATCATAAGAAATGCGAAAAAATGGAGTTGCGGATTTAAAATGCGTTTCCATCCAAAAAGGATAAAAAGCAGATTTATGAAAATGTAGGCAAAGGAGATGAAATCGATGGGCCGGAATTTATTTTTAGTCATGAAATCAAATTTTCTTATCAAAGATCCTGTAGGTTTTATAGATGCTTGCATTCAAACTTTTAGAGATTCTGTTCATCATTTTATTGGTTTCCAGAACCCAGGAAAATTCAGCATCAGTGTAGGGATTTTTGTGTTCATAAGCAGTTTTGAAAGAGTGATAATAAAACGAAACATCGATTCCACGATTTTTATATTTATCCAGAACACCCATAATCGGAACTCTCAAACCGGAAATTTTATTTTTATATTTGAGGAATTTGAGCCAGCCAAAAGGCAACAGCCTGCCCTTGATTTTTTTGAGAATGAAATTGTAATCCGGCAGGGTAACAGAGAAACCGACTGCTTTTCCATCAATTTCTGCGATAAAGACAAATTCAGGTCTTAAGATAGGAAGTATATTATCAACCACTAAATCAAATTCTTTTTCTGTGGTTGGAACATAACCCCAGTTTTTTTTCCACGCTTCTTCATAAATATGAAAAACCATGGCAACATCAGCTTTGAGTTTTTTCCTGTTTTTGGTGGTCAGACAGCGGATAGTGAAATTGCCGCGCTTTTCAATTTTGGCAGCCAGTCTTTCCAGGCGTTCCGGCGGCTTTTGCACTTTGATATGATAGGCATAAACATCCATTGTTTTTTTGAGTCCGGCTTTTTCAAATAAAGATTTATAATATGAAAAATTGTAGGTCATCAGAACCATGGGCGAAGAATCAAAGGGGTCGATGAGCAAAGCACATTCATCATTTACGGAGAAATTCATAGGACCTCGCATCGTATCGAATCCTTTTGCTTTCAACCAGTTTAAGGCAGCATCAAAAAGAGCATTTGCCACTTCCGGATTATTGATGGATTCATAGAAACCAAAAAAACCTACTTTGTCTTTGTGAGTTTTATTGTGCAGAGTATTGGTATGAGCGGAGATCCTTCCAACCACTTTGTAGTTTTGTAAAGCCAGGAAAAGCTGTACTTCGGAATGTTTGAAATAGGGATTCTTTTTGGGATTGAAAAACTTTTTCTGGTCCATAAGAAGCGGAGCCACCCAATACGGGTCATCTTTATAGAGCTGGAAAGGTAATTTGATAAATTTTCTTAATTCTTTCTGAGTTGAGACCGGAACAATTTGCATCATATTTCTCCTAATTTTTTGGATACAAAATAATTAATAATACCCATTAAAAAAGCAGCGATGAACATCTTCCCGAGAAATTCTTTTCCACCGGGGAAAAAGAAATTAATAAAGGGCGGAAGCAGTACAATCATATACTGAGCAAAGCGTATCTGCTTGAAGAAGAAAACTGCAATCATAGCCAGAAAAATCACGATTATCATGGGCCAGGGAGCAAAAAAAGTAACCAATCCCATATAGGTGAAAAGACCTCTTCCGCCTTTAAAATGGTGAGTTATGGGCATGCAGTGTCCAACAACCATAATAAATCCCAAAATAAGCAGATGGTTTTGAGAGGAAATGGATTGTGTTATTGCAAAATAGTTTAAGAAAAAATTCAGCACAATAAGATAGAGATAAACTTTTCCGAAATCTACAATACCGGTAAGAATTCCTAAAATTTTACCGACATTATGAAAAATATTTTCCGTATCAGGATGACCTGTTCCCACTTTGTCAATATTCAAACTTCTAAAGTACCTGGCAATGAGTCTGGCTGTTGAATGGCAGCCCATTAAATATGATAAAATCAGCAGTCCGGCAAAAATTAAGATTGGAATCATAGTTTTTCCTTTTATAAATTTCTTATTCCGAAAATGGCAGTTCCGATGCGGATGATGTTCGCACCTTCCTGGATAGCAATTTCAAAATCATTGGTCATACCCATAGAAAGATATTTCATCTCCACAATGGGATTTTTTTCAGCTTTTATTTTCTCGAATATTTTTCTCAGGATTTGAAAGCATTTGCGGATTTTATTTTCATTGTCAGAAAATATTCCGATGGTCATCAAACCTCTTATCTTAAGATTGGAAAGCAAACTGATTTTTTTTATGAAATCAAGAGTTTCATCTGGATGAATGCCAAATTTGCTTTGTTCTTCCGAAGTATTGACCTGAATCAGAATATCTTGTTTTTTGTCTTTTTTGGATAAATATTCATTTAGTTTTTCTGCTGTTGAAAATTTATCGATGGAGTGTATAAGGGTTGGATGTAATTTCATTAGTTTATGTATTTTATTGGATTGCAAATGTCCCACGAAATGAAACTCTTTATATTTTTCCTTGAGAAAAGGAAGTTTCTGCTCAGCTTCCTGAACTTTATTTTCTCCGATAAATTCGATGCCGTATTTGAGAGCTGAATCGATTGTTTCCGGTGTGCGGGTTTTGGTTACTGCAATTAGTTTAATACTTTCAGGATTTCTACCGCTATGCTCTGCAACTGTATTAATTCGGATGCTTAATTTATCGATTCTTTCTTTTATGTTTTTTTCAGTCATATTCATTGTTTGAGCCTGCCACGTTCTTTCTGCTTTTCCTCTGCTTAATGTACGAGTTATCTTTTATGGGGATTTATAGGGTGATTTAAAAAAATAACCACCAAGTTTTGGACTACCTTTGAATTCGATCAATCCTTTCTCTTTTAATATTTTAAGGTGTCGCTCAATTGTTCTTGTTGAAAATTTTAGCTGTCTTCGTATATCCTTAACTTTAATATTTGGATTGGTTTCTATTAATTCAAAGACTTGATTTACTCCACCATTTTTTGTTTGAGGAGTTTTGTCTCTATGAAAAACTACAGCGAAGAAATCTTTAAATTTGAATTTTGCGTCTCTATTTCCAGAATCTTTTAATATTTTTTTTATCTTATTGATTCCAGTTCCCATATTTTCAACGAGATTAACTCTTTGCAAAAGAGCAGCAATTATTTGATTTCGGTGAACAGCTTTTGTGCCAAACTCTTTTTCAGATAGACCTTTTGGCAATCCGCCGGGATTCGATATTTCTAATCTATCATCAAAGATTTCGATAGTTGTGTGTGATCCATATAGAAAATAATCACGATGAGCAGATGCATTCACAATCGCTTCGCGCATAACTACTAATGGAATTTCATAAAATTCTTTTCTTCGAGCTTCACCTGTCATTACATATTTTACACGAAGTTCTTGTTTTACAAAATGAAGAGCATTATTGATATTTGTAATAATATCATCTGAATAATCTTTTCTATTGAGAACAGCCATTCATTTTCCTTTTTTCATGTATTGAATTTTACAAATTTTGTTAAGAAGCCAAATTATCTTTAATAATTAATACCCCTCCCCCAAATTTCCCATAACAATTCTATCTTTTGGTCTTATTTAAGAAACACAATTTTTTCTATTTGTAACAATTGGTTGGCGTGTGCAGTGCTCTTCTTGCTTTTCTTTCAATCTGAGCACTATCACGTTTGTTAGCTACCGTTTGTTACGATTTTGTCGAAATTTAATTACTTTTTATCAAATGGATTTTTATTTACATAAGAACCGTCTGGTAATTCCCAGACAATTCTCCCATTTTTTGAATAGACATTCGGTATTCCATTTTCTTTATGAGATTTCTGAACTTTTTTTATCGCTCTTTGAAAGATTTTAGTCATTTCCAAAAACCGGTCATAATTTTCTGCTTTAAACATCTAAACCTCTTTTAAATAGATCAAATTTTTCTTCGTTAATTATTTTGTAATTGTTTTTGAAACCTAAAGCCGTTTGAATTACATTATCCTCGCCATTATAGAACATCTGCCATTCGTCTGCTAAATCTTTATAAATCTTCCAAAAATTGTTTAAACTTCGTGAATATCTGCGAATTATGTCTTTAGTTGGAATATTATGTCCACCTTCTTCTACTCTGATTCGAACTCTATCAATTGCGATTTCAAAATTATCAAGAAAGATATACAATAGAATAATATTATTGCCTTTGCTTTTTAGTTCTTTTATTATGGAAATTAATGATTGCCCTGAAAGAGTTGATTCGATTGCAAAATCCTTGTCAGATGAAATAAGTTTCTTTAAACGATTAAAAAATATTCTTCCTGCCCTAATTTTTCCACCCTCTTTATCTTCGGAATTATATTCTTTTTTAATCTCATCAGCGTTAAGAAAAGCAATTTTAGGAATTTTTACAAATTCTTTTGCAAAAGTTGTTTTCCCTGAGCCATTTGCTCCTGCAATTATATAAACGATTTTATTTTCCACAAATCTTTACTCTATTTAAATCAATTCTATAACTTAAATCACAATAAATTTTAACATCAATTATTGTCAATTTCTGTTCATTTTAAGACTCATTTATTATGGTAGCTAACAGTAATATCCGTGTCTTCCGTGTTCCTTTTTTGACACTGATTTACTCCGATTACTTTATGATTCAATAAGATTTTTTTTTTAATTTGTAAATATATTCTTATTCAAAATCATTCATTTCATAATTAATCACATTTTTTCTGGGTTCATCTGCGTCTAATTTTTTCCAACATGTTTTGAAAATTTTAAGAAAACTTTTAATGTCAATAAAAAACCTGCCGAACTATTAAATCCGGCAGGTTAATAAGTATTTTTTTAGAAAATTATTTCAATAAAATCATCTTCTTTGTTGAACTATAATTCTCCGTTTCCAGCTTATAAAGATAGATACCGCTGCCAACAGGATTATTTCTATTATCCATTCCGTTCCAAATAGCTGAATGTACTCCAGCATCATAATTATCAGAAATGAGAGTTTTTACCAACTGTCCACGAATGTTGAAGATTTCAAGTTTTATAAAGTTGTTTTCGTATAAGCTGAAACTAATGGTTGTTTGCGGATTGAACGGATTGGGATAATTATTTCCCAGCGATGTAACAAAAGTAGGAACTTCAATTTCGTTTGAACCTGATGAATTTTGAGAAATCGCAATTGCTTTTATGCAGAAATTGTAATCAAAAGTAGGAGCGAGCGGAATCCAGCCGGAGATTTTTATATAAGCTCCTTTTCCTTCCACTCTGGGACCTGCATCATGATAAGCTGCCGGTATTGCTCCGGAAAGAGAGTGTATTCTATAGCCAATAAAGTATTCACTTTCCAGGTCTATCGGTGCAAAATTTTCCATCACAACTTCTACCCAATCTCCATCTGTGAAATCAAAAGTCTGCTTTTCTGAGATAAGCAGATCGTCTTTCCAGATCTGTCCGTAGATTTCACCGTCAGCCGGATTAAATGGGGCGATAAACTCTATTTTCGCAAAGGCATCATTTTCTATGTTTACCAAATCTTCTTCAGCTACACGAATAGCAACAGAGATATCCGGTAAAAGCTGAAATTGCCCAACGGACTCACTGGCAAAACAAATAGTATTATCATAAGGATAATGTTCGAGTTCAAAGTCAATCACCTGGTTTTGGGCAGTGATTTCAAATACAATTTCATCATAATAATTTCCATCTAAACTGGCAGTGGCTACATATTCACCGGGAAGAACACCGGTCATTGTATAGTTACCTGAAGCATCAACCACTCCGGCAGTCTTTAGCTGGTTATCCTGATAAAGATTGATATGACAGTTTTCCGGGCTGACAGGAGCTGTTACTGTGCCCGTGATTGTTTCGTAGCTATCCAGAAGAAAGATTAGAATGTTATTGTTTTCATCCAATACAACTTCGTGTGTTTCATAGAAATAACCGCCTTCATCTAATTCGATTACAGCTGTTGCCTGGTAGGTTCCTTCGTAGATATAGGGCAATTCAAAATAACCGTCCGGATCATCAACCTCACAATCAAAGAAAAGAGGACCATCTATGGTTACATAAGTATCTTCAACTGGAGCTCCTGTTACATAAATCTGACCTTGAACATGAAATGGAACTGCTCCTCCCTCGATATTAAAGGCAGAGGAGTGAATGATGTTATATCCGCTGGGCATTCCGGTGGGAAGAGAGAACCAGCCATTGGAAGAACCTCCCCAGCCGAAATTCAAATGATAGTTACCGTCATTACTATTATATCCATCACAAATAATAGCATGCCCATCAGCCCCGGAAGCAGAAATTCCGAACTCTGCAGGACGAGCTTCCATCATATCTATCTGAAGATTATCATAAAACACATTACTTATAATGTCAGTATAGGACGCTGTATCGTAACCATATTTATTTAGAAGAGCATAATAAACAGCATTTATGGGTGCTCCTGAACCGTTGGAGGAGTAGTCCATTTCTATGGATACACCCGTTGCAAAGGAGAGAGCTGAAATCATATCATTGGTAGGATCATCATAATTTGCATAGGCAACTTTCAGGTCTTCCAGGTATGGATTCAACTGGGGAAAGGAAGGAAAATCAAGCGTTAAATAATCATCATCAATATGAATCGGAGGATTTGTGTAGTTGGCATAATAGTCGTCTGTATCATCAAAACTGGCATCACCTATCCAGCGGTGATAGTGCATTATTTGCGACATGGCAGTAGCCGTACAACCCACGTAACAACGCTGCATGGTGCCCGGATCAAGCGGGCAGAAAGACCAATATGGTTGAGGGCTTTGATTCCACTGGGTCGCGATCCAACCTCCAGTAGGACTGTAACCTTCCGGAGGCCAGATACCATCCCTGTTTTGAGGAGGTGCGATATTTCCTGTCAGATAGTTTCTCCACAAAGTTCTATTTGCATATTTTACTTCCTCAGATGTGAAGGCAATAGCTTCCAATCTTAATTGCATATCTCCTTTCAAATATTGATAACCAATGTTTTGCCAGGTATCTTCAACCACAAAGTTATTGCGGAAAGAATATCCGATTACAGGTGAAATATCTGTATCTGCTGACACAGCAATGAAACCGACGGGTTCCAGCTGAAAAACATAAGATAGAATCGAGCCGTCATTCTCTTTCATTTCAAAAACATCAGCAATCGTATAATCTTCCTTTTCCTGAATTTGCAGTTTCAGATTTGCAACTTGCAGGGCGTCTTCATAGGATGCAGTTTCAGCAAACAAGCTAATAGCTAAAACCAGGGTAATTAAAAAAGTAAATACATGTTTCATGTTTCCTCCAAGATTTTTCTTTTTGATTGTGTACAATTTTTTTATGATATTTTTTTGTCAAACTCTCTTTTGAGTGTTAACTAAAGTTTGTATCCAAAAATAAAATAGAAAAGCTCCAACTAAGTGGAGCTTTTCTTATCTGAAAGCAAAATTTTATTTCAGCAGAAGCATCTTTCTGGAAGCTGAATAATCTTTGGTTTCCAGCTTATAAAGATAGATTCCGCTGCCAATGGATTTGCCGCTATTATCGATACCGGTCCAATTTGTAAAATGCACTCCTGCTTCATAAGTATCTGAAATAAGAGTTTTAATCAATTGCCCTTTGATATTGAAAATTTCGAGTTTAACAAAGCTGTTTTCTTTTAAGCTGAAATTGATGGATGTTTGGGGGTTGAATGGGTTGGGATAATTATTTCCAAGAGATGTTACATAAGTTGGAACAATTTCTTCTGTTGTTGGCAGAGTGTAATTTATATTTCCGGTTCTGGCAGGGTTATTTTTGAAACATTGCCAGCCGATATCGCCAATTTCTCTTTTGAAATCTATCAGATGATAACCGGTCATATTGGCAATGGCAATTTCAACATCATCATCATTATCTGCAAATCCGATTGCCGGACTGACTTTTAAAGAGTTTTCCAGGAAAAGTGGAAAATTTCCGGTTTCATTTCCTGTGATATCAATGGAATGAAGATAGCCGTCATCATCACCAAAAATTATTTCTAAAGTTCCGTCATTATCCATATCAGCGAGAATGGGAGTGGATTCAGTAGAAGCTCCGAAATTGACAGGGAAGATACCGAAGTTATTTCCCTGATTATCAAATACAAAAAGTTCTCCTAAAGTATTGGAGAAGATAATTTCCAGAGAACCGCTGTTATCAAGATTGCCAACAACAATTGATGATTTTATTTGACCGCCTACTTGAACCTCGAAATTCAAGGTAGCATCATGATTTATGACAACCAGTTTTCCATTTAAGGTAGCGATTAAAACCTCAGGATCTTCATCTCCGTCAATATTGGCAACGATCGGTCCGTTCCAGGCTCCTCCACCAGCAGCATAGGGCCAGCCCGGAACATCTGTACCGGTATTAGAAGAAGTAGCATAAACCATGCCAGTCACGATTCCGGTGATGATATCGAGATAGCCATCAGAATCAAGATCGGCAATCGTGGGAGAAGCAAGAGTCATGCCGGGTAAAGTAATGGGGAAATTACCATAATTAGTGCCATCAGCATTTAAGATAATTGCCTGACTGCCACTGAATGTAAAAACTATGATTTCCAGGATTCCATTGCCGTCTACATCTGCAATCATCGGGTTTCCTTTAACTTGACCACCGGTATCGTATGTGAAAAGAATATTGCCAGTGTATTCGACTGCAGCCAGCTCATTTCCCTGAGTTCCCACAATAATATCATTGTATCCATCATCATTGATATCTGCCACCGCAACAGCAGCATTGATATTGGCTCCAAAATCTATGGGAAAGTTTGGTAATTCCTCTGTTCCATTAGATAGAACTGCATGCAGAAGACCGGTTTGATCTCCAAAAACAACTTCATTTTCTCCATCATTATTGATATCGATAATCAAGGCAGAAGAAGAGGTTGCTCCTCCGAGTTCAAAGGGCCAGCCAGCTTGCGAGAGTGAAAGATTAAAATCGTAATCATGGCTGACTTCATAAGGATAGTCCGGATTGGTCTGGTTTGCATAAACTGTAATAACAAAGGGAATTACCATATCAGATAAATATTCGTCTGTTTCAAAACGAAAAGGCTCGCCGGCGTTCCAGCCAGAACCACCACTGTTTATGTTGGGAAAATTACCGGTATCGTTTATGATTGTAACTCCGGGAGCTGAACAGCTCATAGTTGCATAAACTCCACTGGCAGCAGCCCAGGCTCCACTGGAGAAAGAAGCATTCTGCAACATGAGAGTTAGGTCAATAGTTTCACCCGGATTGGCAATGCCGTCTCCATCTCCTGAAACTTCAAAAAAGAAAAAGTCTTCAATGACAAGTTTAGGAATCAGATCATACATCAAAGCCTGAAAAGAATTGACTCTTCCTGAGCCCAACCAGCCTTCATAACCGGGATTTAAAGCATCGATATTATCGCAGGTCATTTCCAGTCTTGCTTTTAAATCTAAACCGGAAATACCAGGATGCAATGATTTGATAAGAGCAGCGATTCCAGTCACGGTCGGGGAAGCCATGGATGTCCCTTGATAATTATCATATCCACTACCTCCGATAACAGTAGAGCGAATATCCACACCAGGAGCACTGACATCTATCGGGTCTCCATAATTGGAGAATGAAGCTATTATATCATTCTGACCTGTGGCTGCCACACTTATCGCATTGGTGGCATCAGAGGGATAGTGAGGAAGTGTGCCATTATTAGAAGCGTTATTTCCTGCAGAGGCAATGATTAATGAGCCGTGTGACACAGCATAATCTGCTACTAAATTATATTGGTAACTATTACCTGTACCTCCGAAACTGCAATTTACAACATCAGCTCCGGAATCGATGCAGTAATACATGCCATTGATTGGACTTTGAACGTAAGGAAAAGCGATATTTGTGGGTGCATGGCGGGATGAGATCAATTTCACATTCATGGTTGAGCCAACAACTCCAACACCGTTGTTTCCCACTGCTCCTGCACAGCCGCCAACGTGTGTTCCATGGTCATTTGCTGCCAGACTTTGATATGATTGGTTGTTATTATTGTAGAAATTCCAACCGATACAATCATCAACTTTTCCGTTGCCATCATCGTCAATGCCATTACCGCCGGAAACTGTTCCGGATGTCCAGTTGATGGTCATGGGATTGCCGCCACTTGTAGAGTTAAGCTCCGGTTCATTTATCCAGATATTATCCTGCAGGTCAGGATGGTTCCATTTGATACCTGCATCCACAATTCCGATGATAATCTCATCACTGCCCCAGGAATAATCCCAGGCTTGAGGGCTTTCAATAACAGGATGATGCCATTGCATGTTGTATTGAGGATCATCAGGGATAAAATCAAGTTTGGTTATCTGTTCGTATTCTGCAAACAGAATATGCGGATTTTGCGAGAGAGCAGAAAGCGCTTCTTCGATATTGTCATTACTTTCCAATATGATACGGTAAATGTTTCTGGGATACATACCGTCTTTATGCCAGTCCAGATCCTTGATAAAATCGTGCTTTTGTTGCAGGTCCACAAATCTGAACTGCTGAGCTAAATTATCAAAACTGGTAATACCTGTCTTCACAACTCCGTCTGTAACTTCAAAGTCCAAGATGCCTTCTCGATTTCCAATATCAGCTCTTTTAAAACAGACAACCACTATTTTCGGATAGGAATGCTCAGGATTGAATGGTATGAATTCAGCCAATAGTACGCTTGCTAATAGAATCATAAAAGTAAATAATAAAATATTCTTCATGATTTCCTCCTAAATTTTTAATTATAGTATTTACGAATTTTATTTATGTTATAATGTCAATAAAAAATGTTTTAAGAATATTTGCTGAAAGTAATTAAATTTACATTTTTAAAAAATCAGATTATCAATTTTGGTAATAAAACGATTGCAAGCAGGGGATAAATTTTTCTGTGTCACTTGGTATACAATTTGTCTTTTGTCACAGAAGAAATAATTCCGTAATTTAGGTTTTGTGTACTATACGGAATACCTTAATTTCACTTATAATGGCTTCTAACTAAAAAGATAAGTTGATTATGATATAATTTCAATAAACTAACTTCTTATAAAAACTTATCGCTTTTTCCTAGTAAATTTCATAACGTTCAGCAATTTCAGTGTGCAAAAAAAATTGACACGTTACTCATAGTTAGAACATATGACAACTTGATTTTGATTGGATGCTGTAAGTCACGGGGCGAAGCTGTATCTACATAGAGATTTATGAAACAATTAAGAAAGTATTTAGACCAATTTAAGAATAAGAAAATTGCTGTTATTGGCGATTTGATTCTCGACAAGTATATCTTTGGAGATGTTGAACGTATCTCACCTGAAGCACCTATTCCCATAATAAATGTGAAGAAAGAGATTTTTGCACCCGGAGGAGCTGCCAATGTAGCGGCAAATATTTCAACACTCTCTGGCAAAGCTTATCTCTTTGGAATCGTTGGGGAAGACAGCGCCAGAGAAACTCTTTTAGAGACAGCACATTCCTATGCGATTAATACAGACGGAATTTTTACTGATAATAATAAAGCAACAATCCAGAAAATCCGAGTAATTGGCCAGCATCAGCAACTTCTGCGCATCGATTATGAAAAAACAGATTATATCGATAATGAAAAAAAATTTCTTCTTTTTAAGAATCTGACAAATCTTACAGATATTTCCGCAATAGTAATTTCAGATTATGCCAAAGGGACGATCTCCCAGAACCTGATTGAACAAATTAAACAATATGCCAAGCAAAATAATATTTTATTGATAATAGATCCCAAGCCTCTTCATAAACCTTTTTATGAGGGGGCTTTTCTTATAACTCCCAATAAGAAAGAAGCTCAGAAAATGAGTGGAATTTTGATAGAAAACAAAGAAGATTTTATTAAAGCCGGGCAAAAACTTATCCCTGAAATGAATGCAAATATCGTTCTTACTGCCGGTGAACTTGGTATGTTTGTTTTTGAAAAAGGTAAAGGATATATTCACATTCCAACTGTTGCCAAGGATGTTTTTGATGTTTCCGGTGCTGGAGATACGGTTGTAGCTTCTCTTGCTTTAGCCCTTAGCGCTGGAGCAACTTTGTCTGAAGCAGCAGTAATAGCTAATCATGCAGCTGGCATAAAGGTTGGAAAGGTGGGAACCAGTCCGGTACTTTTAGCTGAACTTCTTAAAAGCTTTCTAGGATAAAGTAACTCAAAGCTCCTGCTTTGAGAAAGGAAAAAGTAAAAAAGCAAAAAGCAAAAAGCAACCCAGTGAAATATTCAGCAAGCTGAATTTCACCCTGAAGAAATAAAAAGAAAGATTTCATAGGGCAGGCGGATCAAGAAAAGCAGAAAGAAAAACAAGATCAAAGACTAAACAGAAAAGTAAGAAGCAAAAGATAAAAAGATTAAAAAGAAATGAAAATTGATATAGATAGAATTAGCAAAGAACTTTTTAATAATATTCCAGAAGCTGAATTTGCTTATATTTTTGGTTCTGCTCAAGATGGAAACATAGGCAATAAGGCAGATATTGATATTGCATTTTATTTTTCAAAAAATGTAGAAATATCCGATAAATTAATCTTAAAAATCATAAAAAATTTCGGGAAAATTCATCCTGAGCTAACCCTGGATATTTGTGATTTAAATACTGCTTCTATAATCTTACGATTCGAAGCTCTGAACGGGAGAAGGCTTTTTGTAAGAGATAATTTTATAAATAAATATGCAGATTTTTTTTCTTTAACAGCTCGCGAATACGAAGATGAAGTCTATCGCAGAAAACTTCAACTGAAGTATCGAGGATATTAATGAAATATAACGGTGTAATTGAAAATAAACTTCGATTTATTGAAAATAAAGTTGAAGAAATTAGATCGTGGAATATTATTTCCTTAAATGAGATCAAGGAGAGCTCTCTCATTAGAAATGCTGTAGAGTGAGCCCTGCAAGTAGCGATAGAAATTATGATCGATATTGCTGAAAGAATACTGGCTTTAGAAAATTGTAAACCCTCAATGAGTTCCGCTGAATCTATTGCTAAACTGGAAGATCTGGGAATTATAAAAGAAGCTGAACAATACATTGATATGGTAAGATTCCGTAATTTTATTGTTCATCGCTATGAATATGTTGATGTAAATATTCTCTTTACTATTGTGAAAAAAAAACTGCCTTGTTTTGAAGCTTTTGTAGATGAAATACGAAAAGCAAAAAAAGACTAAAGAGAAAAGATTAATAAAACTCATCCCCTGTAGAAATATTCAGCAAGCTGAATTTCACTGGGTAAACTGCTGTCCTTCTCTTTTTGATGAGAATTTGCAAGATATTCCAAAGAGAAGGAACATAAGAAAAGCATGAATACACAATGTCGAAACAGCTTTTGTAATGTGGGACATCTACTTGCCCGATTAAATAATTTTACATCAACGATTATATATTATACTTATGTTAAGTTTAACGAAAAGGAGGATAAAAAGATGCCTGTTAGACAAGAAATTACTATTGAAAAGATTTATAAAATGGTAGCTGAGTTACAGCGTGATATGACTCTAATAAAGAAAAGTCTTCTGGAAGAACCTGAGTTGCGTGATGAGTTTATCTTACGGATGAGAGATATTGACCTTGAAGAAGCAGTTATGGTCAAAGACTTCAGCAAAAGATATGGATTGAAAT
>JABMPU010000022.1 GCA_013203665.1 Armatimonadota bacterium | reverse complement strand
ATTGGATTTGAGCTTGCTCATAATCCTGATGCGATTAGTAAGATGATAAGAGACGAGCAAATCAAAGTCAATGGTTGCAGATTTGCAAGACCCCGTGGACGTAGTGTTAAACGATGTTCCGCTTCGATACGGTTGCGAGTCTCTTTTTAGTGGCACGCCGCCGTTAATCAACATGGAGCGAAGCGGAATGTTGATTAATGTTTGGCAGCTACCACGTTGCTTTCAATTTTCTTCTTGCTCTAAGTGGAGCTATTTGTTAGCAGCATCTCTTTCATTTCAACAGTAAACACTTTTTTACTGCTTCGGTTTTGCCGTTAACTTTTAAATTATACAGATAAACACCTGAGCTTACAGCTTTTTCTGATTGATCATCACCATTCCAGATAATCGAATGAGAACCTTTAGTAAATTCATTGTGAGCTATAGTTTTGATTAATTGCCCTTTTATATTGAAAACCGTGAGTTCAATTTTAGAATCATTTTGGATAGAAAACTCAATTGATGTTGTTGGGTTAAATGGGTTGGGATAATTTTGAAAAAGCTTATAGCTGTTTTCATATATATTCCAGTCAACTGATGAAAAAGGTCCTGTATTTCTATTTCCCCAAATATCTAAATCTCCCCAATCACCTTCTACCCATGCTGTTACAAATCCTTCTGAATATGATTCATTTGTTTTTCCGATAACAGATGTATAATCATCATTGAAAGCATTGTAATTGTTATCTATCCTAACAGGATTATCCACTTCGGGACTATTTATACCAATTTCGGCATATACTTTTTCATTCCTTGTATATGTTACGCAAAAATTATTACTGTTATCATGAGCAACCCATGGTAATTCTTCATCATCTCCATCATCAGCTATTATATATGTATCCCATGAATTTCCATAATCATTAGATCTTATCCCGTATATATCGTTATCCTCCTCATCATATTCATATTGGAGTACAACTAAAATGTCTGAATCCCGTGCTGCTACAACTGGTCCAAACTTATTATTATTATTTCCCCAAATTGTAAAAGGACCAAACCATGTATTTCCATAGTTAGTTGTTTTCATTATCTTTACCCAATTTTCATCTTCTCCTGTAGCAAAATATGAAATATAAAGACCACTATTTCCCCAATCTATTCCTACATCCCATGTTTGATAACTTTTATATACATCATCCAAATACTGATAATCACTCCAAATCTCTGCATTGTTTTCAGAATGAGTGTAATATAACCCTAATTCATCATTATTACCTGAACCATAAAGAAATGCTACCATTAAATAAGCATTATCTTCAAATTCAGAATTGCTACTTAATCTTGCTCTATGAATTATGTTTGGTGGATTGATGGGAGGAGTTGGTATGCTAAAAAAATCCCGTTCATAATCAATTAATGATATTCTACAAATTTCAACAGTATTATTTCCATGGTATAATATAAAGAGATGATCATTAGCATAAGTAATTGACGGTAGAGATATATTATAACCTTTAATAATATCATCCCACCATTGCCATTCTTGACCGAAAAATTGTGAATAATTTATTGAAATTTTACAATTTGCTCCATCATAGTTCTCATATGCACAATAAATAATACCATCGTTATCACAAGTTAAGTTAGATGCTTTTTGATTAGCATCTCCATCAGCTAACAGAATAGATTCAGACCAATTCTGAGATATTAATAAATTTGAAATAAATAAAACTAAACATAAAATAAAAACTAATTTTTTCATCTTCTCCTCCTTTTTAAGTTGCTGCTAACATCTGTATGCCACGCCATTAATTGTTTACTTCGAAATTCATATCATCTAAAGGGCTTTTGATTCTATTCATTCCTACGGAAGTAACATGTGTGTATATTTCTGTTGTTTTGGTACTATTATGTCCAAGAATTTTCTGAATGTACCTCAAGTCTTCTCCCTATTCCAATAAATGAGTTGCAAAACTATGTCGCAAAATATGTATAGTAACATTTTTTTCATTTGTTGATGCTTTTTTCAATAATTCTATTTCATTCATAATTTAATCTTTACATTTGTTTCAATGCTATTTGAAATGTTTTGCTTCTTTTCTGTCAAACTTTTTTTTCACGCTTTTATAATAATATACTACATATTGTCATTTACTTCTTATCTTTTATCCCCTGTATGTTCTATTAAAGCGGGTTACCCTGTACCCTGCAACACGCATCCCACACCTCTAACTTTTTTTTCGTGTCATTTTGTCACACTTGCTTTATTTTCTTAAATTGTATTAATATATTTTTCACGCTTTCACCTAAAATGCTAATTGCTAAACAGCTAATTGCTAACCGGCTAATTGCTAACCGGCTAATTGCTAATTCCTATTTCATCAAAGTCATTTTCCCCTTAAATACCGTACCATCCGCTTTCATTTCAATAAAATAAGTTCCGGTTGCTACTTTTTTTTCGTTTCTAAATGAAAGATCTTCCGAAAATTAATAAAAAATAAGTGAAAGAAATCCTGAGCTTCCAATATTCAAAAAAGACATTGAATTTTTGCTGCGCAAGCCTTGCAAAAATTCAAAGACTTTTTTCTGAACAATAAGAATTTTTTAATAATTTCCCAAAAGCAAGAAGAAACTTATTCCTGATTCCGTTCTCGTATCCCTCGCACTCAGGTTGTTCATTTCTCACTGCTCGTGCTCGTAAATCTCGCACTAAGTTTGTCCCTGCTGCACTTTCCGTTTCCAGATTGCTCCAAATAGGAATTCTCCTATTTATCGCAATCTTCCAACTCCTCAAGTATTTATCCCTACATCCGCAAAAAAAATGCTTGGTCTTATCAACCAGGTATTTTTTTTTACATGTCGCAAACTAATAAATTCTACCTTCCAAGTTTCTCGTCTATTATATCTCCTTAATTTTTTAAAGTTGATTAATAACCGATAAACTATCAATCTCTTTTTCTACATTAATTTTTATATTATTCGCAATTTATTTTATAGGTTCAAAGGTTATTGCGATTCATTCCCGGAAGCACCTGATTTTCCAACATTGTGGATAGTAACTGATAAAGCTAATTTCACTCCGCCGTTTGGGGAAGTGATCTATATGGGATAGTGGGATTGTTCCTGCTATCCCGATGAGGGCTGTGCCCTCTTTTTT
>JABMPU010000021.1 GCA_013203665.1 Armatimonadota bacterium | reverse complement strand
TATCCTGACATAATTATATACTTTTATTTATGAAGTTGTCTTAAATACTGTTAATAAAGGTGTTGATAAATATCTTGAAAGCATTGTATGATTTAAAGATGTTTATAGTATTTTTATCACGGCAATAAAGATACGTTTTTATGGATACAATTAATTTATTTCTTTTACCAAGTTCAATAGCTCAAAAGCAATATGAAGCATTGAGAATGTATTATGTTGAAGGGAAGACTGCTAAAGAAGTGGCAGAAAAATTTGGTTATAAACACAGGGGTTTCACTACTATTGTTACAGAGTTTAATAAGAAACTCAAGAATAACGATGTAGAAGATTTGTTTTTTAAATCGATACAAAAAGGTAGAAAAACAACCGAAAAAGTTATCGGCGCAAAAGATATTGTGATTGACTTAAGAAAAAGCTATCATTCTGTTGAAGAAATAAAAGCTATCATAGATAGCAAAGGATTTAATATTTCAGAAAGGACAATATATGACATAGTAAAACGAGAAGGTTTTTCTCGCTTACCAAGAAGAACAAAGTTAGTAAAACAAGAACTCAGATTACCCAAAATACAGGCCGACAAAAGCCATCAACTGTCTTTTGCCCCTGAAAAATTCAAAAGCACATCAGCAGGAGTATTATGTTTACTGCCTTATATAAAAAAGTTTGGAATATCCGATGCAATCCTTCAAAGTGATTATCCTGAGACAAAGATCATTAATAAACTAAGTTCAATCTTATCGTTTGTTGCATTGAAAGCTTCAAATGTCAGGCGTTACAGTTCAGATGATCGCTGGTGCATGGAAAGAGGACTTGGCTTGTTCGCCGGTTTAAACGTGTTGCCAAAAGCCGCATGGTACACATCATATTCACACAGGGTAACATCTGACATGAATTTGAAGTTCCTTAAGTCATTGCATAAAATTTAGTCAGAAAATGATCTACTGGGTGACACAGCTAATTTGGACTTTACTACAATTCCATACTGGGGAGGAAATGAACATTTAGAGAACAATTGGTCTGGAAAGCGAGGAAAAGCTTTGTCCAGTATGCTGGCTGTTCTTGCTCATGATCCTGACACAGGAATTATAAATTACGGTAACACAAATGTTACGCACAAGAATGAAAGCAATGAAGTTTTGGAATTCTTGGATTTTTATAAATCAGGAATATCTTCAGGAGAAAGCAAATTAAAATACCTGGTTTTTGATAGTAAATTCACCAATTATGAAAACTTGAAAAAACTTGATGATCAGAAAATCAAATTTGTAACCATTCGCAGAAGAGGAAAAAATATTGTTAACAGGCTTGAACAAATACCGGCAAAATTGAAAAAGATTATTCGGGTTGAAATGGCTGGTAACAAGAAGAGGAGTTTAACAGTTTTTGATGAAGAAATGTATCTAAAAGGATATGGGGATACAATCCGTCAAATAAGTATTACCGGACATGGTAAAATAAAGCCGGCAATCATTATAACAAATGATTTTGACTTAAAAGTTGAGAAGGTCGTAAGAAAGTATACAAAAAGATGGATTGTAGAAAAAGCGATAAGTGAGCAAATTGACTTCTTTCATTTAAATCTGGTATCATCTTCAATGGTTATTAAAGTCGATTTTGATTTAACAATGAGTATCCTTACTCACAATATCTTTAGGCTTTTGGCTTTAGATTTGGAAAGATATTCGCATATATCTGATCAGTCATTATTTGATAAATTTATTCTGAATTCAGCGGATGTGGAAATTGAAAACGAGAAAATTAAAGTTTTTCTGAAAAAGAAAAGAAACTTACCATTAATTCTGGAAGTAATGCAAAAAATTGATTCATACAAGTATGAATGGATGGATGATCTGACAATAGAATTTTTTGGCGCTTCTTATTCTTAAAATACGTGTAGAATTTTACCGTGATAATCTATGTTTATTATACAATTACAGGTGCGTGTGCTCAAACGGTAAATACCAGCGTGACCATACAAAATGTAACGGGCGGAACAATTGCTGCTGACCAGACTATTTGTTCGGGAGGTGACCCTGCAGCCTTTACCTCAAGTGTGAATCCTACGGGTGATGGAACATTAACCTATCAGTGGCAGGACAGTCCTGATAACAGCACTTTTACCAATATCAGTGGAGCAACTTCCACCACCTATGATCCCAGTACACTGACCCAGACAACTTATTATAAACGTATTACCACCAGCACGGCAGGAAATACCTGTACAGCAGAAAGTAATGTGCTGACAGTGACCGTCAATGATGTTACCGGTGGAACAATAGCTGCGGATCAGACCATATGCTCGGG
>JABMPU010000020.1 GCA_013203665.1 Armatimonadota bacterium | reverse complement strand
ATCAGACCTGACTCGCAGCGAAGCGTGAGTCGGGAATGATGACATACTGAATGTTCTCAACTCGCACTGCGTCACGAGTCGAGTCTATTCGGAATTCCAAAAGCCCACGAGTTGCACCATTTCCAATCGTTACGACTCGCGTCCAATCGCGTTCGGTTTTTGCAGTTGACATATAAATGCTTTTTAAAAAGTCTGCTTTAAGTTAAATGAAATTAATACATTAATATTTCAGAACTGTTTTTCATTCTTAGGAAAATGGAATGTTTAAAAAAGCAAAGAAAAGCAATATAGACGAACTTATAAATGCGGTTATCGCACTTTATCTCCGCCTTTTGCAGATAGATTCTCAGGATATCGGAAAACGTGAAGTTAATATTCTTTACAATATCATAAAATCTGCTTTTAAAGAAAAAGAAATTCCCCCAATTCAACAAATTCAGAAACTAATTGAAAATCCTTATTCACTAGAACAGGGTGTGAAGACAATTAAAAATCACCTTTTCTATCCTGATCAAATTAAACTTTTGATGAATTTACTGGTAATTGCTCATTTGGATAATGAATTTTCCATTCCGGAAAGATTGGATATTCTTGATGTTGTAGAAAGATTGGAAATAGATAATAAAGAATATTTCCAGATTATTGAATTAATTGAAAATAAATCGAAATTCATGGATGTTCAATTAGATAAATTTGTTATTCATCTAAAAGATACACATTTTGAGAATTTTCTCATTGTTGGAGAAAACGCAGATTCCGATCTCAAAATCAAAGAAAATGAACTTCTTGATTTTAGCTTTATCATCATATTTATAGAAAATTTTATTTTTATTGGTAGTTTTGTTGAAAATAAATATCGTATTGGCAGCGAACTTTTGCAGCCGGATAGATTGTATAAATTAGCTGAAGATGATATTTTTTATTTATCAGATCCTTTTGCCAGAATGGTACTTCAACTAAGTTATAATGAAATATTGCAATTATATGAGAATAAAAAACAGGATATAACTCAGGTAATAAAATATGCGAAAGAACTTTTTGGATTTGATATCTTACAGGAAAAAAATAAAATTAAAATCCAGGCGTTCAAAGGCGAAATCTCAATTAATGGAAATGTCCTGGACTTTAAAAGAAAATATGAACTGGCAATAAACGATTCTATTATTATCAATAATGTCTTTGAATTCTCCACTCTCGATATCTTAACAGAAAAATTATCCTTCAGAGAAAAACGCACTTTTGAAACTCTTTATATCAATTCATCGGATAAGTTCTTTCAAATAAGCGAGGAAAAAACTTCACAATCGATTGCCAGAATAAACAAAAATGAAGATACATTAACTATCACTCCTGTGAATAAAACCATTCCGCTTGCCCTGAATTATCACACTCTTTCCGAAGAAACCGGATTTGTGATTAATAAAGATATTATTTCAGTGGGAAAAACCAACTTCAAAATCAACCGATATTTCGATATCATAAAAATCGAGTATGAAATCAAAACATTAAATGTGAATTATTTAAGACACTCCTTCAAAGATGCAAAGGAAACTGTATTAGATGAAATTAGTTTTAATATAAAAAAGAGTGAATTCTTATCGATAATGGGAGCAAGCGGCAGTGGAAAAACCACTCTTTTAAAATGTTTGACAGGTGAAATCATTCCCCTGGAATCCAAAATTGAAATCGATGATTATGACTTTTATGATAACCTTTCATATTTCCAGGAATTCATGGGTTATGTGCCGCAAGATGACCTGTTGTTCGATAATTTGACTGTTTTTGAAAATCTTTACTATTGTGGTCGCCTGCGGTTGCCACACATCACAAATCCTGAAATCATCAAAAAAAAGATAGATAACATTCTTGTACAAATCGGGCTTCTGGATAAGAAAGATATGGTTGTTGGAACAGTCTTAGATAAAAAATTGAGCGGTGGCGAACGAAAGAGATTGAACATCGCACTCGAACTTCTTTCCGAACCCATAATTATAGTTTTAGATGAACCAACTTCCGGGCTGTCATCGAAAGATTCTGAAAAGATAATCGGTATGTTAACAGATTTGAAAGAACAGGGAAAAATAATAATTGCTTCCATCCATCAGCCCAACCCGAATATTTTCCAGCAATTCGATAAAGTTCTTTTGATTGATTCTGATGGAACTCAAATATTTTTTGGAAATACAATTGAAGTGTTTGATTATTTTGATGAAGAATTATCAGAATTAACTTTTGATACGGATCGTCTTCTGCGGAAAAAAGAGCTGAAAATGGCGGAATATTTATTTGATATTACCCAGTACCCGTTATTAGATAAATCCGGAAATTTGATTTATAAGATTGAAAGTACAAGCGGAATTAAAGAGGAACAAAGAAAATATCCTTCTCGATATTGGAAGACAAAATTCAAAAAACATCAGATTTTAGAAATCATTCACAGTTCCGAACATAGAAAAACTCTTCCTCCCAAGAAAGACGAGCGCAGCAAGTTTTCTCACAAAAAAATAAATTTGAAGGAACATCTTTCTCAAATCTATTATCTTTTCGTGAGAAATCTAAAAAACAAGATGAAAAATAAAACGAATCTTTTTGTCACTTTTCTGGCTGCACCAATTCTCGCAATTTTCATTTCTGTGATCTTAAGATATTCCCAACCGGAAAGCAGTTACAGTTTCGGTGCAAATATAAACATGCCGATTTTCATTTTTATTTCTGTAATCGTATTCATTTTTTTAGGATTATCAAATAGTCTGGATGAAATAATTTCTGAGAGAAGGATCATTTCCAGAGAAAAGAAAATCAATATAAAAACCGGATATTATTTATTAGCAAAAAATCTTACTTTACCAATTTTTGCTTTGATTCAAAGTATTTTATATTTCTTTATTGCCAGTATAATTTTAGAAATCAGAGGTGTATTTCTTGTTTATATCATCTATCTATTACTTTCAGCATTCATCGGTTATTCTTTAGGATTGTTAGGCTCATCTATCCTGAAAGATAAAAAAGCATTAATTAATTTGCTGCCAATCGTGCTGATTCCTCAAATAATTTTCGGTGGGGCAGTAATCGAATTTGAAAAAATGAACAGGAAAATCCACCTAAATGCTGAAAATGTAATTCCTGAATTTTGCCAGTTTATTCCGTCACGCTGGCTTTTCGAGGGACTTTTCACAGCTCAGGCAAAATTAAACAGCTACACCAGAGAAATCTCAAAATTCAATAAAGAACAGAAAAAAAACAACCGGTTAAAAAAAGCAAATCTTATCACATCCAAACAGTATTTGAAAATACAAAAAAAAATTAAAAAAGGAAAAACAAAAATACTACAAAATTATGAAACCGAGAATTTCGTTAGTGAACAAATCAATTTTGCAGTCGATATCATTGATGGCAAATTTTATAATAATAAGAAAAACTACTTTTTGAGCAGTATGAAAATATTTTCCGGAAAGATTTTCAAAACGTATAATATGAATGTTTTGATAATTCTATTTTATGGTTTTTTAATTAATTTATTGACATATTGTTCTATACAATTCTATTTAAAACGAAAAATAAAATAGCTTTTGGAGGAGACAATGAAAAAGTTAGTTGTATTTTTTTTAGTTATTGTTTTGGTTTTTATCGGATGCGGGAAAAAGGAAGTAAAAGAAGAACCTATTCCCAAAGAAAAAGTGACAATAAAAATGTATATTACACCTCAGGTACCTTTCTCAACCATTCTTTCTGATTTGGAGAAATTGGGAGATGTTAATTTCAATAAAGTTTTGGATAATAAGAAACAACCAGCTCCAAATACTTTAGACAAAATTGCCTTTAATCTGGGAGCAGGTGTTGCTGACGCTCTAGTAGGTCTGAAAGCAAAAAACAAAATCGCCTTAATGAACACGACCAAAGAACTGGTGAAATATGCAGAATTATTGGGTGTAAGCGTTGAATTTCTGCGTCTTTCAGATTCACTTGGCATTTTGTCGGAACAAGGTGAATGGGATAAAATCGAACAGAAAATGGAAGATTACAAAGTTACTATCTTAGATGAACTTTATAATATGGAAAGTTACGATTCCGTAATTCTTATTCAATATGGCGGCTGGATAAACGGGCTCAATAATGTTACAGCAGTTCTAATGGAAGATATTCCTGATAAAGAAGCAACAAAACCTTTATACAATCCTACCATTATTACAGCATTATTACACGATCTGCCAAATCTCAGCGAAGAAGATATCCTGGAAAGAGATTATTTTAAGAGTTCCCTGGAAAACGTGAAATCAATCAAAGAAATAATTTTTGCATCTAAAGACGGTTATTTCACCAAAGAAGATGTGAAGCAACTGCACGATTTAGCTGCTGGAATTTATACTGCATTTTCGAAGTAAATTATAATATAGCCACGAAAAAGCACAAAAAGGCACAAAAGGTTCAGAGGTTTAACTGATTACGAAGCTTCCGCTTCGTGATCTTTATGAGTTGTTCTCAACTCACACTAAATTGCAAGTCGAGTCCAACTTTCAGTTGTCATTCCCAACTGGATTGGGAATCTAAAAAAAAATATTAAACAAACATTATTCAGCATTCTTAGATTCCCGCTTTCGCGGGAATGACAATCATCTCTTGTTTACGAAATTATCAGAAATTTATCTCATTTCTTCAAACCTTCCGAATACTCTTTCAACAGAAAAATTGCAGGAAGGCTTCGAATCAGACCCGACTCATAACGAAGTGCGAGTTGGGGATGATTGTCTTGTCCACGAGTCGCATTCACTTCGTTCTTTACGACTCGCATCCAATCAGACCGGAGCATTGGAACGAGGTAAAAGCTTCCTTCTCCTCGAAAGAGAAGGACTGAGGATGAGGTTAAATTAAAAACTTATTTCAGATAAAATCTCACGATTCTTTTTCACATCAGGATTTGTAGTTCTTTCTTTTTTATCAAATCTTACGCGTCTGATATCGAATTTTTTAATAACCTCAGGAAGCAGCATTTCCCATTCTAAAGGATTAATTGGCATTTCAAATGTGTAAGCTTTTACAAAATCGTGAAAAATTTGATGGAATTTTTTCGCATCATAAATTGAAGCCCAAAAGAGTAGAAAATGAATCAAATCAGTTTCGGGAAAATCATATTTCCAATCTGAGAAATCGAGCATAAAATATTTCTTACCTGCAATAAGATAATTCTTCGGATTATTATCCGAATGACAGATACATTTGCCATTCTTTGTTTCAAGAGAGTGTAAAGTAATATACATTTCAGAGATTTTCTTGAAATCCGGTTGAGCAAGATCTGCAATATGAACACCATTAATATACTCTAAATTCAGAGTATTTTTATTATCATGGTCCAATAATTTTGGTGTGAATGGAAGTTTCTTTTGGTAAATATAAAGTTCCTTTTGAAACTTTTTGGGTGATTTGCAAATTTTAATCACTCGTTTCTTTGCTTTCTGAATAATAATATTTGAACTCATATTTCTTCCCGAGCATTTTTTAAAACTTACCAAGTTTTAGTCATCTATAATTATCTCGATTTTCTTCCCCTTTTCATATCCTTTCAAATTTTGAAGATAAGCGATGATAATATCCTTTAAAGATTTTTGAACAAATGGAACAATCTTATTTTCTTTTCCGTCAATTTTCAGATTGATTTCAGTTCTTCTATCTGTCTTGCAATCATCTCGATTTTTGTTTCCTTTTAAGATTTGAGCAACCATTTCAGTACAGGTAAATCCGCATTCGCTGCAACATTCCGGCTCTGATAGAGGAAGAACTTCAAACACTTTTTGTTCAACCAAATCAGTAAGTTTTTTTATATCTTTTTTGGAATTCAAAACAGGCAGATCTTTATACTCGTATTTTGAATCTGCAAATTTCCCTGAAATTGCGAAAACAGTCCCATCCACAAGTTCATCGAGTTGTTCCTTATTTTCAGCACAAATTATTTTGGGAAGCGGAGCAGATTTCATTCCTTCCACAATCACAAAATCCGCAGAAAGATGTTCCAGCATTTCGTTCAAGTTCAGTTTGCGATGCCAGATTTGATAAGTTTCATTCAAACCTCGAGCAATAACAACATCTTCACTTGCCTGCCAATGTTTCCAGGAATTGCTGCCCTCTTTTTCCATTGTAAAATCTTCGTTGTGAATATCCTTGATAGATACTACTTTATAACCACGATTTTTCAGTTCCTTTATCAGGCTTACAACAACTGTAGTTTTACCTGTTCGATGATATCCTGCTATGCTGAATACCTTCATTTTTCTTCTTCTTTATTAGTTTTCTTTATCGTCTCAAGTATCTTGCTCAGCTTATTATTCTGTTTTTTTAATTCAATTATTTTCAGTTTATCTAGACTAATAAGACTATCGACCATATTGATTCTATCCTGTAAATTATTATATCTTCTATTATTTACTTTGATTTGTCTACTCGCTTGGTTACTACTAATAATATTAAAAACTATACTCATGATTCCTATGATAAAAGACAAAATTATGGCTATAATAGTGTTGCAATATTGTTTCTTAAATCGTATCTCATCCGTACTTATAAACTTATTACCTTCCAAAGTAATTAATTCATTAGTAGCTATGATATTTTTCCCAGCGTATTGAATTAATAAATCGATTACTCTTTTGTCTGGAAAATCGAAATTCAACCAATTATTTCCTAATTTTTTCCCATATTGAACGATACTTTTTGCTTGTTTCGCTCTTGTATAAATAATTATTAATCCATTTTTTTCGAGATATTGTAGAATATTAACTAAAGATAAAATTACATTCTCAAGATTACTGATTTTTTCAGATGCCCAAGATGCCCAAATTGCTCTATCTACATCTTGCTTTGATAATTTGCATTTCACCTGTAATTTCACATTACATTTATAGCAATCTATCTCAATGTGCGCATTATCAAGATAAGGATTTAATAAATTTCCTATATGAGATAATGCAGGATATTTAATATTTTTAATTAAATATCTAATTACTTTTTTATCAAAATCTGTATATATTTTCATATTCCTAAGGCGAAATTATTCCCAACCAATCACCAAGCAAAAACTGCAATCTTCCAATTAGCAGCGAAATACGAGCCATAGCAGTGTATCCGAAAGCTGCTCCAAAACTGATCATCAAGAAGTAAATCCCAACTTTTGCAGTGGCTCCGAAAGCTCCTTCGTGTTTTTTGCTGAAATAGAAATAAATTACACCTGTTAAGGTTCCCACGATCAGCATAATCTGTCCGATAATTACTACCCAATCTCCACCGGTAAAGGGATTCATCATAGTTGCTGTAAGCTGATTAATTACATCAGATTTGAGGTAACGCAGAAAGAAAACACCGGAAGTTGTGCCAATCACCAAGGCAATCGGAAATCTGCTTACCCAACCGGTTTTTGGCATTAATCTCATTAACATCATAATTCCCAGAACTGCAGGAATCAGTTTAATCCAATTACCTGCAAAATCGTTGATGAGTGGATCAAAAAGATTGGGGATCAAAATAAAATATATTGTATAAACAAACCAGTATCCTGCGGAGAGACCCACGAAAATCTGCTCTGCAACTTTGTAAACTGGATTATCTTTGTATAAAAAACTGAAGATGGCAAATGTAAATAAAACTCCAAGCCAAATTCCAAGTACTGAGAAAAAATGTTCCATTATTCTACCCCCTTCTTTTCAGCTTTCTTGTTTCGCCAATAATTTATATTGCCCATGATAATGAAAATAATGATGATCAGATGAGCTACAGATTGGGCATCCATCCCTTTTGTAGCAGTTCCTGGGGTTTTTGTTAAAAGCTCATATTCTGCAGCACCCTTCAAACCTGCGAGCAGACCAATTAATTGCTGCTGCTGATTAACATAAGGAATAACTGCAGGAGCACTGACTCCTGTAACTCCTCCGGAAACCGGTCTTCCAAATGTATCGTGAGCTATTTGAACCCACTGTTTTATGCCAGGGTCTCCTGCTGAAAGTGCAAAAACAAACCCGAGATTATCAAAATTATTTATTCCATCTAAAATAGGAAGTTCATCTATCGATGTCCCATTCATATCCTGTGGAAAAATATCCCTGAAATTTTTACCCATTGCCTGAATCGTAACGATTCCTCCAGCTTTGTATCCCATATTCACATAATCTTCACCGTATTTTTTATCAGGATAATTATCTTTTAAATCTGAATAAATATCCTCTGCCATTTGCACACCCATAGGCCAGAGAGCAGTAACAATAACCTTTATATCTCTATCAAAACAATGTTTCATAAGAGCTTTTCCCATAGGATGGAGTTCCGGTTTGCTGGCTGGATCATAATCAAAAGAAATAATGACTTTTGAACCCTTTGGAGTTTGTTCAATAAGACCATAAACCAATCGCGCGTTCTCTGTTGTTTCAATGGGAAAACCGATAACAAATATCAATGGAAGTGCTACACTAATAAATAATAATAGAAATATCCAACGTCTATCTATCTGTTTCTTTTTAATATTTTCACTCATTATTTACCTCCCAGATAGGAACGTTCAATACCGAGAATAATCCGCAAAGAACTACCGATTATACCAAAAGCAGCGCCGATCATAATAGCACGCTGACCTGCTGTAGTTGGATATTTCATAATAAACTCCGAAATCCTTGGCAGATGTAAAAATTTTAGAGATTCAGGAAGCCAGCCGGTTAATGCACTTCCCAAACTCGTATTTCCCAACATCACCAAAATCGCAGCTACGAGCAGTAAACTGGATTCTAGAGTTCTGGCTATAAACGCACGATAAGCTGCAGATGCGATGAAAAAAGCAAGAAGTGAAAACATTGTTGCTTGAAGGTTCTGGTAAACATTATCAAATAAATAATCAAAAGGTTTGGTTCCAATCGTGTTTGAAATAGTTTCACCGTTTCCAAAAATACCCGGATGATTTTCTGTTCCCCAAAAAATGCCAATGGAAACCATCAGGATAAAACTCAGAAGCGTCAGGATGAAAAATTGCCAGTTTTTTTGCCTGTGTCTTATCTTAAATAGATTTACTTTAAATAAACTCAATTGGCCTAAAATAATGGCGAAACCTGCAATAATCAGGTACCATTTTTCCAGTTCACCGGAAATTTGTCCAAAAGGTTTATGAGGAATAAACTCTGAAATAATTATTATCACACCAACCAGAAACGTAATTAATAAAGGAATTTTTCTTTTCATAGTTCCACCTTAATATACTGTGAGAAAATCTTTGAGGAAATGTACTCCGGATATTTCCAGAACAATTCCAATAGCGAGCAAAATTACAAAAAGAGCCTTGCCCAAATCCTGACCTTTCAAACTTCCTAACTGATTAGGTTCTTTGGAAAGATAGGCAGATGCTGCAAAAAGTTCTTCACCGATCAGGGTATAATCGCAGGCAACCACAAAGAAAGGAAGCTGGCTGGGCATGGCAGTACCGGCAGTTTGAATTGCTCCGCTGGCAAACCCGGTTTCAGCCAGGATGAGAGATTCAGCATAAAAAGCGCCCATAAGGAAATTAGCAGCCGGTTTTTCCCGCATGATAATTCCATCTACTCCTGCTACATAACCAAACTGGTCGTCTGTAAGATAGAATACGGAATCCGGGTTATATGCATCGGGTCTGCCTGCTTTCAGATATGCTTCTTTGACAACTTCTTTGGCAGTGGAAAGCACCATGGAACGGCAAACAGGCACAATTATTTCAGCATCGTATTCAGCAGCTTTATGAGCTACTTTTCCCAAGATGGTCAATCCCGCAATGGTCTGCATATCATCCAGATCCAAAATTCCGGGAATGAATAAAATCGGTCTTCCCATTTCCGTTGCTCTTCCCACAGATTCATCGATAGATTCCAGACCCGCAATCTTGCGAATATACAATTCCTTTCCGCTTTTGGCAGAATAGATGAAAAAAAGGATAGCAGCAGTAATAATTAAAGCCAATATTAAAAGAGATATTTTTTCTGAGTTGAACCATTGTGCTTTAGCAAAAACTACAGACTCAACTTTCTCGATAAGCTGGTCATTTTCGTCCCAGGCAGAAAAGCAGTAAACGTATTCGATGCTGGGCTTTATATCTTCACCATCCATATATTCACCCTCTGCTTTATCAACCTTCTGAACTAAACTTGCTTCTCCTCCATCATCTTTTCGCTCGATGTTCATCTTTGTAGAGCTAATGTTCGATGCATCCCATCTTAACTGAATCGCACAGCCATCATCATTGGGATTATCAACAGCTTCAAAGAAAATATCCTGAGAAAAAAGTAGAGATGCAGAGAAAAGAAATAACATAAGAATTGTCTTTTTCATCTTAACTCCATTTTTTTTAATATATTAAGCATGTTTTTTAAAGATGATAATTCATCTCGTTTGTCAACAAAAATAAATTTCTTGATTTCTGTTACTTTGAGAAAAATATTTAGCCACTAAGAACGCGAAGGGACACGAAGAGAAAATAAAAGTTGACATATCTCTCTTTTTTAATGAAAATGTGTTTGTGATTTATAATTTTGGAATGTTAACTATGAAAAAGAATTTTTTGATTTCAATTATTTTCTTTCAATTTATTTTTTTTAATCTAATTGCGACACCACCAAGCCATTACATGCCTTTAACTGTAGATATCACAATTAATCCGGATAAAGAGGTTTATTATCCCGGAGACATTATTGAAGTAAATTTTCATGCTTATTTCAATAATGAAATTCTCGAAGAAGGTAAGAAATATCTGTTAAGAAATACCTTTGCAAAGGGTGGAAAATGTTATAAATCAAAAAAGATAAATCGTGGTACAAAAAAAATTAATATTGAACATGTTGAGGTAATACCCATTTCTCAGGATTCCCTTATTTATTTTGAAAATATTGATGATGAATATAAGGGTAGTTTTAAGTTTAAAGTTCTTAATGAAACAAACGATATTACAATAATATTTAAATCTTACGGGCTTGGCAGCAAGTATTATGAAGGCAGGAGAATGGGTGGATGTCTCAAAATTGGTGAAAACAAAATATATTATTACGAAAGTAAGAGGTATATAAAACAGAACAAAACAAAAATGAGGAGAAAATGATGAAGATAAAAAAAATAGTACTAATAGCACTTTCTATTGTTGTATTTGCATTACAATCGTTTGCTGACACTTGGCATGTATATAATGGGGCCTCAATTCAAGATGTTATAGATATTGCTTCAAATGGAGACATCATACATGTATATAGTTATTATACTGGATATGAAGGTTTTGATTTTGATGGAAAAAGTCTTGAAATTTGTTGTGAGGGTTATCCAAGGCCTATAATCAATGGTGACCTCAGTTCACCGTCTTTAGGTATTGTGATAGATATGACATATATTGATAATCCAAGTGTAGCCCCACCGAAATTACATGGTTTTAAAATTATTGGCAGCAGTACTGCAATAGGTGTTAAACTTACTAACTTCGACGGATTATCACCTGCTAAAATATATAATAATGTCATCGATGGGCTCGGTACTGCAATTTATGTGGGAGATAATCAAAAGCGAATTGAAATTACTTTGAATGAGCTTCTAAACAATGATTATGCATATTATAGCATAGAAACATCAGCTAATCAAGGATTTCCAGATTATTTTCATTATAATATTGTTTATGATAACGATTATGGT
>JABMPU010000220.1 GCA_013203665.1 Armatimonadota bacterium | reverse complement strand
TGAATGAGAATTTGATTGAAATAAGAAAAATGCTCAATGTATTTATGCAAAAAATCGAAGATGATATTAGATGATAGCTGGAATATGCTGAATGCTAATTGCTAAATGCTAAATGCTGAAGGCTAATATGAAAGTTTTTAAAGAAAAGTTAGAAAGAAATTGGCAGGAACTGCGAACTAAAAGAACTGCCACCTGGACGAATTTTATTATCAGGTTTTTAATTTTCATTTTTGTAGTTATGATTATCCGTTTTTTTGCCAGTCCGGATACAGACAAATTCCGGGATTTTTTAACCTTTTGGAAATCAAATCAGCCTGAGAAAGAAGTAGTAAATAAACCATAATTCTTTATGAAATGGCGAATCTTAAAATCCGGCAAATTGAATCCTGCAGAAAACATGGCAATCGACGAAGCTATTTTGAATGGAATAATCCATGGTCGATCTGTTCCGACCATTCGTTTTTATGGTTGGGAACCTGCTACGGTTTCTTGCGGATATCATCAAAGTGCGGAAAAAGAAGTTGATTTTGTGGCATTAAAAGAATTTGGTTTCAGCTTTGTCAGACGTCCCACAGGAGGACGATTGGTTCTTCATAACGAAGAAGTTACATATTCTGTGATTGCTCCAACTTCCGGAAAATTTTCCGGTAACGTAACTGAAATCTATTCTGAAATAAGCAAAGTTCTGGCTTCAGGATTTTCCATGCTGGGAATCGATGTGGATTTTGAAAAAGGTGAGCTTTGTTCAAAAGAGCAAAGACAGTCCTCAAATCCTTGTTTTAGTAGCAGTTCACGCTTTGAACTCTCTTACAAAGGGAAAAAAATTGTGGGCAGTGCTCAACTTCGCAAAGAAAATGCGTTTTTACAACATGGCTCCATTTTACTGGATCATAATCAAAACCAAATCGCCTTTCTTTTACCTGATCTGGAAAAAGAGAAAAGAGAAAAACTCGCATCGACGCTTTCAAAAAAAACAATTTCAATCAACGAGATTGTTTCTTCAAAAATATCTTTCAGCCAAGCTTGCGACATTTTTGAACAGGCTTTTAAGAAATCCTGGCAAAGCGACGAGTTCTGTAATACAGCTTCTTTAGAAGAATTTGAAAAATCAAATGTTAAGCTTTTAGTTAATAATAAATATGCTTCAAATAAATGGAATAAAAGGAAATAAATGATGGAAAGGATTTCATCAGCTCAAAAAATAATTGACACGAATTTTCTTTATCTCGTTTTTGTCTGAAGTATAAAAACAAATACGAAAGGGGGGATTTTTGATGCAAAAAAGAATATTGATTTTAATACTGATGCTTTTCCTTATTACCTTTTCTCTATTTGCCGGCACAACCGGCAAGCTTGCAGGTAGAGTGAAAGATGACAGTGGCAATCCAATTCCTTTTGCCAACATTATTTTAGAGGGAACTCAGATTGGCACCCAAACCAAAGAAAATGGACAATTCATTATAATTAACGTTCCACCCGGGACTTTTAATGTTTTGTGTACTCAAATCGGTTTTGCCAGCCAAAAAATCACAGGTGTAAAAATCTATGTCGATGAAACTACTATCCAGAATATTACTCTAGTAAAATCTGCAATGGAAGTAGAAGGTTATCAGGTTACTGAAGCAAGAATCGAATTGATCAGCAAAAGTAAAACAAGCTCCGGAATGACAATGACATCAGATACTATCGAAGATATCGCTGTTGATGATATCGAAGGACTTATCGCAATTCAAGCTGGAGCTGTTCTGATTGGAGGCGAACTTCATATCAGGGGTGGACGAGCAAACGAAGTTGTTTATTCAGTGGACGGTATGTCTGTTTCAGACCCGGTTGATGGTGGAGCTGCTCTCACCATCGATACGGATGCTATCCAGAATATGAAAGTTATGACCGGTGGCTTTACTGCAGAATATGGTAATGCTCAGTCCGGAATTGTGAACATTGTTACCAGAAGTGGAGACCGTGATTATTCCGGCAAAATCGAATTTAATTCTGACCATCTTTTTACCGGTGTAGATAATTCAAATTCCGAGGTGGTTAAATTCGCTTTGGGCGGACCCGTTTTCGGACCTTTCAGTTCAGCAATGCGAGAAAAATTCACATTCTTCTTTAATGGTGCTGCCAACTGGTATGACGGCAGGTATAAAGATTATTACAACTCCGATCCAAACGAGGAATTAGAATACTTATATCAACCCAGTTATACACCCCGCAATCCTTATGAAGACAGAGAACAATTTTTAGAATTTGATCTGGGCGATAGAAACTATAATGCATATAATGCAAATCTGAAAATGAAGTATGTATTCAATCCGAGACAAAACCTGACTCTTGCTTTAAGAGGTGATGAGCTTGATAGGCGCCCTTATAACCACTACAACAAATATGCTCTTGAACATTATTATGAAGAAGAATCTACACAAAGACAGTATCTTGCCACTTATGATCATCTCTTCAATCCTCAGATGAACTTGAAAGTGAAAGCCAACTTTTATCAGAAACAGATTAATAGGGGACCTAAGGGAATTCCCAGGGATAGTTATTTCACTTTTAATCCCGCAAATGTTGATTCTTCATTTCCCTATTATCTACCTTTTTCGCTAACAGATTATTCCTCTCAAAATTTCATTATTGAACCACTTGTAATTGATTTCCAAGGTACGGGTTTTATCCTCGGAAGCGAGGGCGCAAATTATGATTGGTCCTATAATACAGACCTCGGTACGACGGAAGATTGTGATACTTACTTCAATGAACCTGGAGCTATATACAATACATATTGGGATGATGAAAATAAGACTTATAGTTTCAGAACTGATTTTGAATATCAAGTAAACGAAGTTCACGGAATAAAGACTGGTTTTGAAATAATAAAACATCATATCAAGAAAGACAGGTTATTTGATCCTTGGTTAATAGATGCTTATAGATATGGCGAATATCTTGCAAATTTGACAGTTGATGCGATTTATAATGATTCAACTTATTTAAATCTCGACCCTAATGACATTATTATCGGCTTAGAACCCGGCGATTATATTCTAAATGATCTCGCAGTAACCTTGGAAGATACTCTTTATTTTTATAGTCCTGAATATCTTTATAATGCTACTATAGCTGGTGCAGGAAGATCTGACGGGTATAAGTCTTATCCTTGGCAAGGCGCTTTTTATCTCCAGGATAAAATGGAATGGGAAGGTTTAATCATTAATGCAGGATTGCGGTTCGATTTGTGGTATCTCGAAAAAAGTTATGATATATTACAAGACGATGGAAGCTATGAATCTTCTGATTTTGAAAAAAACAAAAGATTTCAATTCATGATTTCACCTCGTTTTGGCATTTCTCATCCTATTTCTGAGAAAAGCGTTATGCATTTTGCCTATAATTACCAAAATCAATTACCGCAGATGCAATATGTTTTTACTTCTGCTAAACCGGAAGATGCTATCACCAATCTAAGTGACAATATTGTTATTGGTGAACCTGCCTTAGAACCTCAAACTACAGTTACATATGAAGTAGGTTGGCAGTACCAGCTTAGTGAAGATTATGTAATGGATATCACAACTTATTTCAAAAATATCTATAATTATGTAAGCACAGAAAAAGTTTACCTACAAGACGATGGCTCTCTTATCTCCTGGCAAATAGCTGAAGAAGATGACCAATATGATACTTCTACTGAATTATTCAGATATATTACAGAAGATTATGGAAGCACCAGAGGTATCGATTTAAATCTTCAAAAAATGCTTTCAAACTTCATTTCCGGTTCTGCTTCATATTCTCTATCCTGGGCTGATGGTAACAATTCGGAAACAGAAGTTCAAGATGAAACATCAAGTCTCAGAGAATTTCCACTTGATTGGGATATCAGACATAATTTTACTTTTAACTTAGGCTTTTCCGTTGGCAGAGGTGAGGAATTCTATATTCCATTTACCGGCGTACTGCTTCCTTTCAGTAACTTTTCTGTGAATTTCCTTTATAATATTGCCTCTGGAAGACCATACACAGCAAGAAATATAAATGATAACGACGAGGAAACAAACCAGGAAAGATATCCATACACGGAAAATGCTGAACTCAAAATTACAAAAACATTCAGTTTCTCAGAAAAAATCTCAATAAGATTTTACGCTAATATAAACAATCTTTTCAATAAAAGAAATTACCTGAATATTTATCCTAAAACAGGTGAACCATTCAATGACGGGGCTTACTATTTTAATGAAGAAAGTCATTATTATGTAGATAACGAAGGAGATTATGTCTCAGATAGTACAATATTCTTACACGATCTGGCTTACAATCCCGGAAACGTCAGCACAGGAAGAAAAATCACAGTTGGTATGTCATTTAATTGGTAAAAAAAATCTAATATAAATTAGGAGGAAAACAATATGAGGAAGAGATTATTAACCGTATTAATGTTAATGGCATTGTTAAACTTTTTCTTTTCAGTTGTCGCTTTTGCTCAAGAAGAAGTGTTAGAAGAAGAAACGGTTAATGAAGTTGTAGAAGAGGAAACACCGTTTGAAGAATCTCCTCAAGTGAGCGGCATTGAAATGTTTGCTCGCAAATTAGTGGGAAGCGGATTGGTAGAACTGTTTATTCAAGGTGGCTTTGTGATGTGGCCCATCCTCATCCTGGTAATTTGGGCTTTAGCTACAATAATCTGGAAAATCGTTTCTTTGAGCTATGCTAAAGTAAACCTTAATAACTTTTTTGACACATTAGTCCCCTTAGTTGCAGAAAAAAAATATGATGAAGCTATTAAACTTTGTGAAAAGACAAGAGGTCCGGTAGCAGCTATTATTCATGCAGCATTACACAAAGCAGATAAAGGAATAGAAGCAGTGGAAAAATCCATTGAAGCAGCCGGTGTTATTGAAATGGCTTTCTTAGAAAAAGGATTTATCCCATTATCAACTACTATTAATTTAGCACCAATGCTTGGTTTCTTCGGCACCATGGTTGGTATGATTCGAGCTTTCAAAGACATTGCTGCCGCAGGTGAAGTGGATCCGACAATTGTGGCAACCGGTATCGAGATAGCACTTATTACAACTGCTGCAGGTCTTGCTGTTGCTATCCCGGTTCAATTTTTCAATAATATGTTCCTGGGAATGGTAGATACTTTAGTAATGGATATGCAAAGAGGTTCGGAAAAACTTATAGAAACTCTTGTTGAAAACAAATAGGGAGCTTGAATGAAAATCGCTCGGAAAAGAAAAAGCCTGGGTGGAATTCCTACTGCATCCATGTCTGATGTTGCTTTTCTGTTGCTTGTGTTCTTTCTATCTACAACAAAGTTTGATATCAAAAAGGGATTGGGTCTGGTTTTACCTCCTGCTTCCACAATAGCAGATAAAAAAGTAAAACTAAAAGACGAAAATATCACTAAGGTCTGGATTAATAGAGATGGACTGGTTGCTGTGAATCAGGAAGAAGTTCCTTTAAATCAATTAGAAGCAACAATCCGAAATCTTGTCAAAAATAATCCTGATATGGTGATCTCCCTCAAAACCGACAGAAAAAGCAAGTATCATCATATGGTATCGGTTTTAGATAAACTTCAGGCTTCCGGTGCAGAAAAGATTTCCTTGTCCACAAATTAGGAAGGTTCTATGGCGAAAATAAAAAAAACAACTAAAGCTGTATCTGCAATCCCTACAGCTTCCATGTCCGACATTGCCTTTCTGCTTTTACTTTTCTTTATGGTTTCCACTGTTTTTGTGAAAGAAAGAGGACTGAGGATTACTATGCCTCAAGCTAAGGAAATTGTGAAAATCCCTCGTAAACACGCAGCTACCATATACGTTGATAGGCATGGTACAATTTCTATTGATGACATGGTAGTTTCAATTCCGGATGTGCAGTGGGTTATGCAAAGAAAATTAGCGGATGACCATAATATTATCAGCAGTTTCAGAACCGATAAAGAAACAAACTACGGTATAATGTCCGATATTCTTAATCAGTTGAAAGAAGCAAATGCATTGCGTGTGTATTTTGAAGCAAAGCTGAAAAGGTAGGTGTTCATGAAACCCAGAAAAATTATTGACTGGAAAGATATTGCTAATAGTTATCATGAAAAAGCTACCTGTCTGGCTATTCTTATTTTGCTTTTTGCTTTTTTAGTATCACCAAAAATCGAGGTTAAACCTTTTAAAAGAGTAATCAGAATAACTGAAGCTATTGAAATACCACCGGAAATCAAAGAAAAAATCAAACCACCCGAAACAACCATCAAACCAATAGTTCAGATTATCGTTGAAGAAGATTTTGAAAGCGATGAAGACGAAGATATTGAAATCGTAGATACTATCGAAAAAACAACTCTCGATCCTTACATAGAAAAAGTCCTTCCCAAATTTGGAACAACCCCAAAATTTGTTGTATATGAAGACCCACCTGTTCCGATAAAACAGATGCGACCCGTCTATACTGATTTTGCCAGAAGAAGTGGCATCGAGGGTGATGTGTGGCTGGAAGTGGAAGTTTTAGCTGACGGTTCTGTGGGAGCAATTGAAGTTAAAAAATCTCTTTTATCCGGTCCTGGCGGCTTAGACGAAGCAGCCATCAAGGCTGTAAGGCAATGGGAATATTCTCCGGCAAAAAGTGGTGGCAAACCTGTGGCTTGCTGGGTTACATTTCCAGTAACATTTAGTTTAGATTAAAAAAAAATAAAATTGGAGGATGATAAATGAAATTATTCAAATCAAAAAAGTTTCTCTTTTTGCTATCACTTATATTGATTAGCAGTTTCCTGTTGGCAAAAGCTGTTGATGATGGTGGAAGTATGGGTGATAAAAAACGCGATCCAACCAATTATCACAATGTGGGTAATATCTGGTTGAGAATCAGTAATTATGGTTTTTTCGGTTCCGGTGACCAAGCTGGTTATCCATCACTCGAATATCCCGGTGGTAGCGCAATCGATTACCTTTACCAGGGTGCTCTCTGGTTTGGTGCAAAAATGGTAAGACGCGACGGATTCGGAAATAAACTCTATTGGGTTGGAAATCCAAGTGTTAATGACGACGTAATTCCGGAAAATCATCCGGATTGGCATTCTGGTTTGCAGCTCGTTGTTGATACTCTCGTAACTATCGGATTTGACGGAGATAATGGTCTTTATGAATTCCTGCCTGCTTATAATCCGCTCGAAACTTCACCTCTGGGAACTCAATTTAGCCAATACAACAATTATGATATCGTTATGACTGCATCCATCAGAAGTCAAAGAAGAGGTGTTGATGATGATGGTGACGGCTACATCGATGAAGACCCGATTGGTTATGGTTTCCCACTTAGAACAGCTGATGAGCTTCCCTCTGTGTTCAGTCAATATGGTGGAGATTACTTAATTAATGGTGAATTTATATATGGAACTGCAATAATCGAAGAGCGTATTGATATCTGGTTTCCGCTCGGTTTCGTTGATCTGAGCGATGAATCAAACACTATTTATAACTTCGCTCAACCAACAGACGACGATGATGACGGACTTTTTGATGAAGATGGCTACCCTGTTTCAGAACAAGACTTCATTGGTTACTATTATGATTACAGTCCTTTCGGAACCCTGGGAGATAGAGATTTCGGAAGTTCTCAATCCAGTAACACTCATGTGCCATTAAATGTTCGTGTTCGCCAGATGAGTTATCAGTGGAGTTATGAATATATTAAGAACTTATGTTATGTCGAATTTAACATCACAAATATGAATACCGAATACGGAGATAGTCTTTACGACTGTACAATGGCTGTTTATATGGATTGCGATGTGGGACCCCAAGCCTGGGGTGGTCAGACCATCGCTCCTGATGATGTCAGCAGTTATGTTGGTGCACCTTATGAATTTGCCTATACTTATGACTGGGATGGCGATACCGGTTTAACCACCGGCTTTGTTGGTTCTCGTGTGTGTACTCCAGATCCTGACTCATTAGAATTTGCCTGCTGGACCTGGAGTGTGGGCAATGGTCCTGATGATTTTGATCCGCTTGATTATGTTGGAACAAGCAATGTAACAGCTAACGAAAAATACTGGCTCATGACAGACAGGAATCCTGATGACGGCAAATTTACTTCATTAAGAGATTTCCCCAATACTCAAGTGGGAAATCCCGTTGATACCAGGTATCTTTTTGCTTTCTATGGTGATATGCAAGGAATGGGAAATCCTACATCCGGCTCCTGGAATCTTGGACCTGGAAAAACAATGAAAATCGTAATTGCTGTTTTCCCTGGACAAACTATTCCAGAATTATTGGGACAATCTGAATGGGCAAAAGAAATTTATGAAAGCCCACAGCAACTTACCACTGTTACATTGCCTGATACAAACATTCATTATGTGGCACCGGAACCACCGAAAATTCCTAAGATGTTTGCCGAATTAGTTGATAATGGAAACAACATAGATGTTTATTGGAACAATCGCTCTGAGGTGGATAACGTTGATACAAAAACCGTGACCAGAGGTCAGATTGGCTGGCAGGATATCAATCTCGATATTGATAGTCATATCGACCAATATCCAATCCAGCAGAATTTATACGGATATTTCCCACCCGAATTTGAACCACCTGCAGACCCTCAAGATTATCTAGATGAAGCAGTGATTAATCCCTGGACAGCGAATCGCTTGCGGCATGACTTTCAGGGTTATACTGTTTGGGGAAGATCCGGAAGCGGTTCCCAGGAAGATTGGATAGAAATCGATAGATGGGATAAAGTAGACACAGATCAGGATTTAATTGATTATGTAGTAAACAGCAACAATGATTTACTTTTTTATAATTTCGGCGGCGATCTGGGAATTGATAAAGGATTACCACAACCAAAGACTTTAGACCAATCCAATCCTGATCATGCAAAATATTTAAATTACTATCATTACAATGGGTTATATAAACTGATTCCCTATGAATATGGAGACGTTTTCTATGGAGAACCCATTTTCAATTACGCCGTCGCTTACAGTGACAGCCTTAACGATTATGCAATAAACAACTTAAGTTTTGATGACCAGGCTTTGTTATTCAAAAATCCGAACTTGAGAGATGACATTTATCTTGCTATTTATAATGATAAGTGGATTTCTCTTGATGGACACAACGGACAAGCTTATTCAAACAATGGCGTGGAAGATTCTCTAAAATGTACACAGAACCGCCTTGCCAGCAAATATTACTACGCCCAAATCCATCGTCCGCGCAAAGGAATTGAATACTATGTAGCAGTAACAGCATGGGATAGAGGAATTCCGGAAAAAGATCTTCAAGCTCTGGAATCCGGAAGAGATGCTGATGCAAACATGAAAATACTCTTTCCCGGACCTTCGGCAAAAAGCGATATGGATAACATTCACGTTGTGCCAAATCCTTATGTGGGACAAAGCAAGTTTGATGGGAAACGTGAAGATGATGATAAAGGTGATAAGAGCCGTCGTATCTGGTTTGTTAATCTTCCGGAAAAATGTACAATCAAAATATTTACACTTGCCGGAGATTTGGTTGATGAGATCAAACATGATGGTGAGGGAATAGAAGATATCATTTCTGTGAGCAAAGCAGCTTATGAAGGTGTTGCTGCCAGTGGAATGGAACCCTGGGATCTGCTTTCCAAAAACAACCAGATAATTGCTGCCGGTGTTTATCTTTTCTCCGTGAAAGACCATGATAGCGGAGATAAAAAAGTCGGCAAATTCGTCATTATAAAGTAAGGGGGAAAGATGAAAAAATATATCTTAATATTAGCTGTTTTACTATTACTTCCCGGACTGCTTTCTGCAGAAACATTTGCCAAAACAGGTACAGCCGGTCTTCAATTCTTAAAGCTCGGAATCGATGCCAGGGCAATTGGAATGGCAGAAGCTTACACTGCTGTTACTAACGATATTTCTTCAGTATATTGGAACCCGGCAGGTTTAGCATTAAATCCTCATAATCAAATCCTGTTCTCTCATACGGAATATGTGGCAAACATTCGTCATGAGTTTTTTGCAATATCCCAAAAAAGTTCAATCGGAACTTTTGCTTTCTTTGCATCTGCTCTGCATATGGACTGGATGGATGTTTATATAGAAGATTCTTTTGATAATCCGACCGGAGAACAATTTACCTGTTATGATCTTGCTGGCGGACTTACTTATGCCAATTCTTTCACAGATAAATTTGCCTTTGGATTCACAGCAAAATATCTCAGGGAAAAACTCGATGAATATGCTGTAGATGGAATGTCTGTAGACCTTGGTTCTCTTTATAATACAGGTTGGAGAAATGTTACAATCGGAATGTCTTTAAGAAATTTCGGTCCAAATATGAAATTTGAATTGGATAATGATGATGATGGAGAATTTGATGAAGACCCATTTGATCTGCTTGATAATGATGGTGATGGTCTTATCGATGAAGACAGGGAAGAAGTTGATTTCAAAATCCCGATGAACTTCTCTCTTGGAGTTTCTGCTGATATCTACAGAGTAGATGATAATAACTTTTTAATCGGTTCAGTCCAGTTGGATAACTGTGTAGATAGAAAAGAAACATACAACCTTGGTTTTGAATATACGATGGGAACTTTCAAAATCAGGTCGGGTTATCAGTTCGAATATGATGCAGCCGGATATTCAGGTGGTTTCGGCTGGAAAATTCCAACAAGCTTTGCTATTATCAGTATAGATTATGCTTATACGGATTTCGGTGATTTAGCGGAAAATTTCATCAAAACTCCGCATCGTTTGTCTATCAAGCTTTTCTATTAAAAAATCTATTTTCACTATGCGTGAAAAAAAAATAAAAAAATAAGGAATCTTAAAAAAAAAGGAGGAGATATGAAAAAAGTTTTGATTCTTTTATTGTTATCTGTTTTTGTTGGAGGTGTTTTCGCTGAAGATTTTATGCAGCCGGCAGGACCAGACAAATCGTTAACCAGCCCTCGAGATGCAGAAGGATATTTATACTCGAGTACAAGGGATAGACCTGCATATGAATTCATTATTGATCCAACAGCAATAATTTCTTCATACTATGATTACATGCCGGGTAGTTATTGCGGTCTGCCACTTCGCATTCAACCGGAAATTTCCCAGCCTTATGGTTTACCTGCAGGAGGTGGATATGTTGTATTTCATACCACCGAAACTGCAACTGCAGAAAGACGGGTTTACTATGCTTACATCGATGCAGACGGCAATGTAACAGGCACAGACCCGATAAGTACAAATGACGTTCGTCAGGGTTATGCGGGAATCGATATCGATCCTGTTACTGCAGACCCGTTTGTTGCCTGGCATGCAGTAGTGGAAGATGACAATTCTTATGATGTTCTGTCTTCTTATGATTTATATCATATGATGGGCTCTCCCGGATTATGGATTGATGAGTTCATCTCTATTGATAACCCGGAAGCCGGATTTCCAACTACCGGTTTTGATGATGATGAATTTATCTGGCCCTATGTGTATGTAACCGGTTCATCACCGCTTGGAGGAGATTACAGAAGAGTTTATGTTTCTGGAAATAACTACACCTATTCTCATGGTACTTCAAGTCTTCCTTGCGAAAGTTCTATTCTTGGTTATGCTGATTTTACCACAGCAGACCTGGATGCTCAATCTACTCTCGCTTGGACTTATCGCACTATTGAACAAATGGATGCCTGGAGTGCTGAAATTCCCGAATGGATGAGACCTTTCAAGGGCTGTACTACGGCTGATAACATCGTCGTTTATGCCGGATATGTGATTTCCGATTGGGCAACCAATGGTAATGATATTTCCGATGCCTTTGTGCTTATTAATGAAAATTATGGTGAAGGTCCATTTGAATATTATTCCTCAAACTTTATTTTTCCTCAATGGAATCCCATGAACGAAACAGGAACTGATTATTTTTATTCTGATCCCAACGCACCCATGACTCCTTATGATGTTGTTCAAGGTTTTATATTTGCCGGTCATATGAATATTCAGTTTAAAGATGATAACTCAAAAATTACCTGGTCTGGTAATATGGGAGTTACTTTTGACGCTCTTGATGGAAATGGTCCTGGTTATTATTATCCTGCCTTGTGTCAAATTTATCCAAAAGAAATCGTATTTGATCTGGACACACATGAATTCAGCTTCAAAGACCTTTACATCGAAGGTGCAAATCCCACGGATAATATTCCTATGGTTCCCTGGGATTTGGATGAGGACGGCGTGGTTGATTCATTCGATCCGGATGGAGATATGGAATGGGTTTGGAATTGGCCCATCTACTTCCCTGTTGGAGATGTTGCTTTCCATGAAACTAACTTTAAAACCGTTGTAAACGAAAACTGGATTGTCTCTGTTTGGTCGGATGGAACTAAAGCAAAGAGATTCTATGATGGAGACGCTTCATTTGCAGACTGGGAAGCAGTTCCTGAAGTTGCAATTGTCGTTTCTGCTGATCACGGCGCAACCTGGTCTGAACCTATCTTCCTGAATGCAAACGATACTCCTGAATTTGCTGATCAAATTCCCTGCTATGTTTATCCTGGCGACGTAATTGACGTTATCAGCAATACTCCGGGCAACTATCATGGCAAAGTTCATTTATTCTATTTTGATGATAATGACTTTGGTTCGAGCATTCAGGCTCATGGACTGAGCAATGGTGGAGAAATCATGTATGCAGCATTAGATATTGAATTCGACGCTGAGTGGAATCCCGGTGGTTCCGCTGACGATCCTGTAATTCCTGCTGCTGGTTTGCTGGCTCAGAATTATCCTAATCCATTCAATCCAACTACAACCATCCAATATGAAATTAAAGAAGCCGGCAATGCATCCATCGAAGTATTCAATATCTTGGGTCAGAAAGTTAAAACTCTGGTTGATGGATATCACAATGCTGACAATTACAGCCTTGTCTGGGATGGAACTAACAACAAGAATGAAGGTGTTTCCAGTGGTGTCTATTTCTACAAAATGCAAGCTGGAAAATATACTTCTACAAAGAAAATGATCTTAATGAAATAAAGATTATAACTTGCAAATTAAAAGCGGTTAACTTTGTAAGTTAGCCGCTTTTTTATTTGATTCTAAAAAAAATATCTTTACAAATTTACCCTATAGAACGATAAAATGGAAATGGTTATCTTATAGAAGACGAGAAATGTAAAATGAAAAAATTTCCTAAACTAATTTTTAAAAAAATACCAAAAATAAGGAGGAGAGATGAAAAGAGTTACTTTTTTCGTAGTTTTAATCGTTCTGGTCGGCAGCTTGCTTGCAGATGATTTGATGCAACCGGCAGGACCAGACAAATCGTTAACCAGCCCTCGAAATGCATCCGGATTTATGTATTCGAGTACAAGGGACAGACCTGCATATGAATTCATCGTAGATCCAACTTCAATAGTTTCTACATACTATGATTACATGCCAGGAAATTATTGCAGCTTGCCGCTACGTATTCAACCGGAAATATCGAACCCGTATGGCTTGCCTGCAGGCGGTGCTTATGCAATATTTATGAGCATAGAAACTGTAACTGCAGAAAGACGGATTTTTTATGCCTACATCGATGCTGACGGCAACGTAACAGCAACAGACCCTGTTAGCACAAATGATGTTCGTCAGGGCTTCCCCGGACTTGATGTTGATTGTGTAACCGGTAATCCTTTTGCTGCCTGGCACGCAGTAGTGGAACCGGATAATTCTTATGATGTCCTGTCTTCTTATGATCTGTATCATATGATGGGTTCTCCCGGATTATGGATTGATGAGTTCATTTCGATTGACAATCCTGAAGCTGGTGAGCCAACTACCGGTTTCGACGATGATGAATTTATCTGGCCCTCTCTTTTTACTTCAGATTCTTCACCGCTTGGAGAAGATTACAGAAGAGTTTTTGTTACTGGAAATAATTATACTACTTCTCACGGTGCATTAAGTCAACCCAGCGAAAATGCTCTTCTTAGTTATGCAGATTTTAGTACTGATGACCTAAATAATCAATCCACCCTCGATTGGAATTATCGCACTATAGCACAGATGGATGCCTGGAATGCTGAAGATCCTATCTGGATGAGACCTATGAAAGGCTGCGCCGTATCTGATAACCTGGTTGCTTATGCCGGATATGTGGTTGATTATGATGCCACTATTAACGATGCCTTTGTGCTCATCAATGAAAACTATGGAGAAGGTCCATTTGAATTTTATTCCTCAGATTTTATTTTCCCTCAATGGAATCCTATGAATGAAGATGGCACGGAATATTTATTTGGTGAAGATTCGTGTTATGTTGTTGTTCAAGAAATTTTCGAGGCCGGTCATATGAATATTCAGTTCAAAGATAATAACACTAAAATAACCTGGTCCGGCAATATGGCAATCACTTTTGACGCTCTTGACGGAAATGGTCCCGGCTATTATTATCCTACCTGGTGCCAGATTTATCCCAAAGAAATCGTGTTCGATTTAAATACACATGAATTCAGCTTCAAAGACCTTTACATCGAAGGTGCAGATGCTTATGATAATGTACCAATGGTTCCCTGGGACTTGGACGAAGATGGTGTGGTTGATTCATTTGATGGTGATGGCTGGCCCGAATGGGTTTACAATTGGCCAATCCTTTATCCTGCTGATGCTTTTACTTATAACAACTACAAAACAGTTGCCACCGGAAACTGGTTGGTTTGTGTGTGGGCAGATGGAACAAAAGCAAAAAGATTCTATGATGGAGATAATTCATTTGCTGATTGGGAAGCAGTTCCTGAAATTGCAATAATCATTTCTGCTGATCATGGTGCAACCTGGTCTGAACCTATCTTCCTGAATGCAAATGACACTCCTGAACTGGCAGGACAAATCCCTTCCTATGTATATCCTGGTGATGTAATTGAAGTTATCAGCAATACTCCGGGCAACTATCATGGTAAGATTCAACTCTTCTATCTGGATGATAATGATTTTGGCTCCAGCATTAACGGTAATGGGCTGAACAATGGTGGAGAGCTGATGTATGCATCATTAGATATTGAATTCCCGGATGCCTGGGTGCCAACGTCAACTGATGATAATGAAATCCCGACTCTTGGTTTCCTGGCACAGAATTATCCTAATCCGTTCAACCCATCTACAACCATCAAATATGAAATCAAAGAAGCCGGAAATGTAACTATCGAAGTATTCAACATCAAAGGTCAGAAAGTTAAAACTCTGATTAATGAATATCACACTGCCAATAATTACAGCACAGTCTGGAATGGAATGAACGACAACAATGAAAGTGTTTCCAGTGGAATCTATTTCTACAAAATGAAAACTGGAGATTATAATTCTGTTAAGAAAATGATCCTGATGAAATAAACCTTCGGAACGGTTACAAACCTTCCGAACGGTTGAAAAGCTAAATGAATATCGAACCCCAGTGTAATAAAAGAAAAAGAAGATTTCACGGGGC
>JABMPU010000219.1 GCA_013203665.1 Armatimonadota bacterium | reverse complement strand
TGATAATGCAGCTTAAATCACTAATTTTGCACTTATGCTTAATTCTATAAAGAACAAGATGTTATGGAATATTATGAAATACCTGAAAGCAGTCGTGATGATAATTCACACTCCTGCGAAACTTAAGTTACTTTAGATACATTTTCTTCTATTTGCTCTGGACTATACCCCGCTCCCCACATTGTTGCGACAATACTGCCGCCACTGCATCCAACCACAAGATCAACAGGAATATTGTTCTGTTTTAAAAATTTTAAGATTGATATTGCTGCAAAGCATTTAATACCGCCGCTACCCAAAACCAATCCTATTTTCTTTCTATTTATCTTTTGAGATTCACTCATACACACTCCTTTTAAGCCACATTAGAAGTATTTCATGTAGCTATTTTTCAGTTTTTTCTGCAATTTTTATCCATAAAACAGGCTTATGAAAATAATTATAAATTATACAAATAATCGAAGCACCAATTATTCCACCAGCAGCACCACTAAAAACTGATATTAAAATTTGATGTGAATGAAAATAACGCCAAATATGAATAATTGGATAAGCTATACATTCATAAAGACCGGCAAAAATAGCTATACTAAACACAGATAGTTTATTTATTATTAATATCGATTTTTCAGTTTTTATTTTAATAGAACACAAAGGAATTTTATTGCTAAGAAAATTATATAAAAAACATATCAAACCTACAGTAATAAAAACTGACATAAATCCAAATATAATTTGATTATAAATAATTTTAAGATTTAATACATTTGCAATGTAATTCTGTACTAAGAAAAGTAAAGACAACAGCAGACTATTCCATATGGCAGATGGAAAAACAAATATGGCAACAATCTTATGATATGCAATTTTAATATCTAATTTCTGTATAAAAATATTTAATGATGAAAATAACACAATTATACTTAGGAAACCTATTACAATACCATGTAAAGGATTTTTAAATGTTTCTTCTTTGAATATATAAAACGGTGCTACAACAAATGGTACTGTTAAAATTTCAATTAATCCAAAAATCCAAATAAGATGAAACGAACATTTTGACATCACTTTTTTCATAGAATTTTCACTTATAAAATCACTATTGTCCTTTTAATAATAAAAAAATATTATTTTCAATTTCATCTATTTACTCTAATTAAAATGTCTTCCTAGTTTTTTACCATGTAAACCAAAATAAATAAAACTTAAAAAAGTAAACAGAATAATAGAATACAAAGCATCTTTATTTTTAAATAAAAATATAATATAATTTTGAATGGAAAAATTATACTGAAATGCTGTAATTTTAAAAATGTTTATAAAAAATTTATTAAATATGAATATAAATAATAACCCAATTATTAAATAGTAAAATGCAATCTTTTTAAAATTTATTTTTTTTGTATCATTTTTGAACCGATATGATTCTATTATTATTCTAAATAGGATTATATAAAACAATAAATAAAATAGTGATAGAACCATTTAACGGTAATAATTTAATATTAATTGTAAATAAAATAAATAGTATTAAATTAAACAATGCAGAATATAATTGAGTAGGGATAACAGCTACATTTTTTAATTCAGGATATAGCCTTAAAATTTTAGAGTTTAAATTAGTATATATTACTGTAAAATAATTATTTGATGGTTTTCCAAAACAACAACCATAATTAAAACAACCAATTCTACCAAAAAAAAGAGCGATAACAACAGCATAAGCAGCTCCATCTAAAGCAATAATAAGCGGAATATTTTCTAAATATGAAATAATAAATATAGATATAATCATAGCAAATATTCCGGATTGATTATACATGGCGGTTTGATTTAAATAAAAAGATGGACTGGAAAAAAAATCCCTGCCAATTGCAAATATATGAAATATTTTGTTAAAAACTAATAAACAAATATATATTATTCCAAAAATTATAAAATAGGAATAATGAAATGTATAACACTTAGCATCTATATAAAATAAAAATATACTACAAAAAGCAAAAACTCCTACAGCAGCAAAAATGCCAAAATAAACTATATGAAATGTCTTTGTTTTGATTAATAAAGGATTTTTATTTAATAAACATATAATCTTTTTACAGTGATGAATTAAAAAAAATAATATTGATAATAATAACTTTTTTAACCTTATCATATTGACTATAATAATAAATATTTCTCATTTGATAAATAATAAAAATATTAATAACTCAAATCTGGCGGAGACGCAGGGATTCGAACCCTGGGTACGCGTGAACGCACACACGCTTTCCAAGCGTGCTCCTTCAACCACTCGGACACGTCTCCAAAATAATTTCAAAGCAAAAAAAAAATCAGATTTTTTTCTGTAAACAATTATTTCAATTGTGTAAATTAAGTCTTTAAAATTTTATTTGAATCCTAAAAAAGAAATTATTCTTCTTAATCAGGTTGTTCATTAACAATCTCAGATATAATTTGTTTCACTTTTTCAGCATTCAAAGCAGTAGATGAAATTTCTTCCCGTTCACCGGCATTAATAATCTTTTCAAATGTTATTCTTACAAGTTGTTTATCCTTTCTATCAGCAAGATTTTTTATGTGCCTTTTTTCCAGGATGGAAACAATGATAACACCACCAAGGATTATTATCCAATTGGCATAAATCCAAAAAAGAAAGATGGGAACGGAAGCTAAAACTCCAAAAATAACCTGGATATTCGTCAGATGAATTATATAAAAATTAAAGAAAGCTTTAAAAAAAATCCATATACCAGAGGAAATTGCTGCTCCAATAGCAATCGAACGCGTACTTACCTTAACTGATGGAATATAAATGAATCCTAAAGTAAAAATAATAAACAGCAAAATAAAAGGTGTTACATATAAAGATATTCCCTGTAAAATTGGAATATCATAAAATTTTGAAACTATTGGAAACGAGGTGGCAGATAATAAAATCAGGATTAAAAGAGAACCAAAAATGGACATTCCAAAAAACTTGATGATATCGGAAAAAAAGCTTTTTTTGCGAATTTCATGGGCATTAAGAATATTATCAAAAGAATCATTAATTATTTTGAACAAAGAATAGGAAGTTATCAAAAGCACTATGAAATTAAAAAAATTAAAGGGGATTTTACTATTTGTTATTTGCAGAATATAATTATAAATCTGGTCTGCGGAACTGGGCACAAAAACTGAAATCAAAACATCTTTGAAAGATGCTACGGATTTTAAAAAAGGTAATTCCGGTATGAAAAAAAGAATAAAAATAATGAAAGGTACGAATCCTAATAAAGTTACAAAAGTTAAGGCAGCAGATTCTTTGAAAACTCCTTCTTCTCTAAATTTCTTCCAGAAAGCTTTTAAAAAAACCACGAATTTACTATTCATGTCGCAATGCCACCACAGGATCTAATTTGCTTGCCTTAATAGCCGGAGAGATCCCGAAAATGAAACCAATTCCCGCAGAAACAGTTATTGCTATTATCATCATCGAAAATCCTGCTATTAATTTTATATTCAAATATTTACTTACAATATCCAAAATAGATAATCCGGAAACAATGCCTAAAATTCCACCAATCGTTGTAACTAAAATAGTCTGAACCAGAAACTGAACGAAAATATCAATTCTTCGTGCACCAACTGTAAGTCGAATTCCAATCTCACGAGTTCTCTCCTGAATGGAAGCCAACATTATATTCATAATAACAATTCCTCCCACAAGAAGAGAAATTGCACTGATAAGAAAAAATATTATTCGAAATTTCTTGGCATTTTCCGCCATTTTCTCGGCTTCTTCCTGGGCAGATTCAATGGTAAAAACAGGTTCACCAAAACGAAGATTCAAGATTATTGCTTCCAACTTCTGACGTAGCTCAGGAGCGCTTTCAGCATCTTTTGCTTTTACTGTAAAACTGTTTATCCTGTCTCTTCCTGTACCTTTGTGAATCATTGTACTCAAAGGCACAAACGCTCTTCTATTCAAATATGCAAGAGCATTATCATTACCGATATTCCCGCTGTTATCCATAAATCGATGACTCATTACTCCAATTATCTGCACTCTTCTCTTGCCAGCAGTAATAAATTGTCCAACCGCTTTTTTATTGCCGAAAAGTTCTTCTTTTACATTTGTTCCGATTACGATCACGTCACTATTCTGCTTGATATCAAACCCACTGATAAACCTGCCTGCTTCTACATCCCATTCTTCAATTTTTTTAAAATCAGGAATTACACCGTAAATGCTTCCTCTATATTTATTTTCTCCATAAGAATAATGTACCCCTTCGCGGATTTGAGGATTGAAATATTTTGCTTCCGGAACAAGGGAACGAATCAGGTTAATTTCTTTTAAAGTGAAATAATTTTTAACATCAACTTGTTTTTCATAATTCCAATTCCTGTAAACTGAGATTTTGCTCAATCCACCACGTTCCATCATCCATTCGAGAGTTTTTTTGTTTATTCCTTTCACTAAAGAGAGCACAACAATTATGGACATCGTGCCTAAAACGATTCCCACAATTGTTACCAGACTTCTAATCTTACGAGACCAGAAATCTGATAAACCGACAATAATGCTTTCTTTAAGAGATATCGCCATTTTGAATTAATCCATCAACAATTTTTATTACTCGATTTGCACGTTTGGCAACTGCAGGATCGTGAGTAACAATGATAATCGTATTACCTTTATAATTCAAATCAGAAAAAATCGTGAGAATATCACTACCGGAAGCTGTGTCTAAATTACCAGTTGGTTCATCAGCTAAAATAACTGAAGGACTATTTACCAAAGCACGAGCAATTGCCACTCTCTGTCTTTGCCCACCGGATAGCTCGGAAGGTTTATGTTTCAAGCGATCACTCAAACCAACTTCATCTAACACTTTCCTTGCCAATGCAACTCTCTTTTTCTTGCTGTATCCTGCATATGTAAGAGGTAACTCGACATTTTTCTGGATATTCAAATGTGGAAGCAAATTAAATGTCTGGAAGACAAAACCCACTTGTTCATTTCGGATCACTGCCAATTTTCTTTTCTTAATTTTGCTCACTTCTTCATTATTGAAGAAATAAGTTCCGGAGGAGGCAGTATCGAGACATCCGATGATGTGCATCAGAGTGGATTTTCCAGAACCGGAAGGTCCCATAATTGCTAAAAATTCACCTTCATAGATTTCAATATCAACACCATTTAAAGCTGGTACTGTTACTTTACCCATTTTATATTCTTTTTTCAAATCTTTTATTTCAATTATTCTATCCATATTCCCTTGTTAAACTTCAAAATATTTTTCTCTTAAGAATGAAATTTTATTTGAACCTAATTTGTCAAAGTAAAAAATCTTCAACATTGTTTTGTCCTAAAATATTTTGTATTCCTCTATAATTTTTGATATTAATAATTTCCTATGAAAACGTTCGAAAGCAAGATTTGACTTGCAGCGAAGCGTGAGTTGGGAATTGATTTAGGTTCATCAGAATGTACTTCACCCTCCAAAGTGAGTGGAGTTCAGGATGCCCAAAAAATATAATTTGACAAAAAATTGCTGACTACTTCTATTTCTTTTGATAGCAGGAGTTATTAAATAATGTTAAAAAAGATATTCTGGGTATTTATATTAATTCTTATCATTCTTGAAATGCAGGCAATAATTATTGAAACTGCTTCATTCAAAGACTTCTTATATTGGCACACTGATGCCTGTGAATATGATAACTGGATATCTCACGTTTCAGAAGGAATTGCTTCTGAAAATTATAATGTCTATTCTCCGTGGGATCGCCAAACAACGAGTTTTGGAGATTTTTTGATTGCTGATGAGCAAATGCTGAATGACTGGTACATTGTTATTGATATGTTCCTTCAAGAAAATTATCAGGAAGCTCAAAATCTTATTGAGAGTTTTGGATTTCCTTACCAGGTAGTAGAATTTCATGATACAGATAATGGCAGAACTTATTACCTTTTGCGGGAAATCCTGGATATGAGTTATTATGATGATAATGGCACACCTTCTCCGTATGATGATGAAGAGGGTTCTTTTAATAATGGTTGGGGACTTTATATTTATAATCCTCAATCTCAAATGCCGATTATCGTTACTGCTCCTCATCCTAATGATGATTTTATCACTCCTGCTGTAAGTTATAAATGTTTTTCAGATTGGGATGCAATGTTCCTGCTTATTTCCGGAACAGGAAGAGAAGTGAAGTGGACACAAATAGGTAATTATTCAAATTCCAAATCTTTGAGTGATCCATCCAGAGTTGAAGACCATGTTTTTAATGTGGCTTATCAATTATTCTGCAATAAAATTAGAAATGACTTTGGACAACGGGAATTTTCTGCTCAAATTCATAGTTATGATTGGAATAAACATTTAGGATATCCGGACTGTCAAATTTCTGCAGGTAACAATAAAGGTTGTCCCAATTTACCAATACGCGATCTTTCCAACCTGAAGATTGATATTATTAATGCCAGCAACCACCTGATGATTCCTTCAAATACAATCGGAACTCATCCAAATGTGTATTTAAATGATTATTATTCTGTGCATTATAATATTTATGATTTCATTTTTCAGTCTGAAACAGGACGAACCTATCCTGTGAATAATAATGTTGATCTGGTAGGTTATTCTCAAAACCGTCAAATGCTTTACTCTTTTCAGGATTGGAATAGATACGACGTTTTTGAACCTTTCTTTCATCTGGAGATGGATGAGCTACCAAATTGCTATGAGTCAACAGAGGAAAATTATCTCTGGTTTTACAGCTTTGATCCATATATTGGTACTTTCAATATGAGCCAATTATTTGAAATTCCTCTTGAATACTATTCGCATTGGATAAATGCTACCACAGAAATTCTTCCGCAAGTTATTGAGCTTGATGATTATCTGATTCCTCAAGCACCTGATAATTTCTCTATAGTTGACCAGACTTTTGATACAATAACTTTGTATTGGGATACTATTTCCTCTTTTGATTTTGAGACTTATGAAATTTTATACTCTACTGAACCGGTTAACATCCAAACCGCAGAAATTTTCGATAGAAATGATAATTATATTTTAGCCAGCCAATTAGAAAAAACTGTGGAAATTCCAGAGTTGGAATTGAATCAAATATATTTTTTCATGATTCGAGCTAAAGATTATAATGATAATTTTTCTGAACTTTCTGATGAAATTTACTCATACACAGCTCCTGCAATAATCTCTGATTTTGCTGCCATTGGAAAAGATAATTCTGCTGATATTACCTGGACTGCTGATGCTCAATCTGGGAACCAGGGTTTCGTTGTTTACAGAAGAACCCAGTTAAGTGATTTTATTGCTATTGACAGTTGGGAAACAAATCCTGTACTTTCAGGTTCTTCGCAACCAAATGAAGAATATGTTTTTACAGATACAACAGCAATTAACGAAGTTCGATATTATTATAAGATATCGTCTGTAAACACAATTGAGATGGAGTATTTTCACGATTCAATATCTTCGTGTTCCCCTCAGCCAATATATTATTTATTTGTTTCAAACCAAGATGAAAGTATTACTGATACGGTTGCTTTTTCCAAAAATCCATTTGCCACAAACGGATATGATGAACTCTACGATATTGAAAAAACCGGTGAGATTATTCCTGAATTTGTTTATGCAGCTTTTTTTGAGAGTAGTTGGGGACAAAATGGTATGTATCTCTCCCAGGAAACTCACGGAAATTTCCATCCATTTATTATTTACAAAACCTGGAATCTACAAATAGCTACCGACCAATTGAACCAACCGATTCAGGTTGAAGTGTCTCCTAATTTTAGAGAAGATGTAGGAAAACTTTTTTTGAGAAATAATCTAACAGGAGAATTCACAGACTTAACAACTGATAATTTATATTATTTTACATCAAATTTTGAATTTAGGACTTTCACTCTTTTTTGGGGAAATTTACATCCTCAGATTACCTTCAATTTGGCTCAGAATACTATTTATCAGGGTGGAGATGATTTGAGTTTCGGTTGGAATACTAATTATAATCAATTGATAGAATATTTATCAATCTCAATTGAAAATGATAGCGATAGCATTCTGGTTGCCAACCAGGTGAATATGAATCTGAATAGTTACGCTTGGATAGTTCCAGATAATTTCACCATTCATAATGCAAAAATCTGCATCGATATAATTACTATTCAGGGAGAAACTATCTCAGCAGTATCATGGTATAAACTTGGGATTGTTCCTGCTGAAATTACTTTACAAGATGAACCGGGCTGGCGCTTGGTTTCAAATCCTTGGAATTCCGACCAATACTTTAATGTTTACACGGTTTTTGGTGAAGGAGCGGAATTATATCTTCCCGATGCTCATAACGAATATGAATTTTGTGATAATTTCCAATTTGGAAAAGGTTACTGGCTTTTTGCTCCTCAAGCTTATGATTTTTCTTATACTGCTTCAATTCAAAATAATTCAATTCAACTTCCTTTGCATAAGAAGTGGAATTTATTGGCTAATCCGCATGCATGCAGCTTCAAAATAGAAGACCTGAAATTCCTGATGAATGGTTATGAATTCTCTTTTAATTATATGTTCAATAATCAATTGATTTCCAATGCTGCTTACGTTTATCGTGATGGAGGATATCAAATGGTTAAGCAGATCGAGCCTTTTGAATCCTTTTATCTTTATGTGAATTTAGATGATATTCTTGATTTAGCTTGTTCGTTCATTCCTTATAATACAAGCACCTTCAATCCGGAATATGAAACTGACTGGGAATTGAAAATTTATGCTTCCCAATTCGATATTGACGAAATGATAATTGGAATTTCGGAATACGCATCTGATGATTTTGATTTTAATTTCGACCTTCCGGAACCGGCAATAAAACCTTTCAATGAAGGTCTAACTTTATACATCCCAAAACCCGGGAATGATACACTTTATGTTTTCGACCGTATGAATTGGGATATCAAATCTCCTTTAAGCGAAACGCAACCGGAAACGAAAACATGGAATTTTGAATTGATAATCACAAATCTTCTGGAACCGATTACTCTTAATTTAGATTTCACAGAAATGCCAAATGGATATTTTGCCAACTTGAATCTTGATGACAATATCTGGAATAATCTTGTCAACGATGTTTACACCTATTCGATTTTTCCGAGTCATGCTGGGATCTTGAGTGGTGAGATAGAAATATCGAATGATCTCTGGATGACAGCAGATAATATTAAGGCAAATAAAATTGAATTAGTAAACTATCCCAATCCCTTTAATCCTGAAACCACAATCTATTTTACCGCAGAGAACGCTGAGAAAAACACCGAAATAGTAATCTATAATATCAAAGGTCAGAGAATAAAACAATATTCAATATTAAATAATCAATATTCAATTGTATGGAACGGAACTGATGAATTTGGTAAAGCAGTTGCTTCCGGAATCTATTTTATCAGATTGGAAACGAAAGGAAAAAGTAAAGTTCGAAAGGCTATTTTACTGAAGTAAAAAAAACTTGCTAAATTTCAAAAATTTAGCAAGTTTAAAAAATCACAACCTTTCGCAAGGTCTATTTCATTAATATTTATCCAGTGAAATTTTCAATTATTTCATCAGGATCATTTTCCTGGTACTTGTATATTTT
>JABMPU010000218.1 GCA_013203665.1 Armatimonadota bacterium | reverse complement strand
TTTGTAATTTGGCTTTTAACCAATACCAAAATATAAACTTGTGAGTATTTATGCTACATATTTCTTAATCTTTTTTTCACATATTATGCAGGCTCGTCTCCTGCGAAACTTGAGTTAATTAACAAAATAAATTTTGCTATTAATCCAAAATATTCTTATCAAATCAGGAGATATCCTTCCGGCACTGTTTCGGTCAGGAAAAAAAATAAAAACTAGGAGAAGAAATGACAAAGAAATTTTTAATTTTGCTTATTTTAATAATGATTCTATCCTGTAACACCTCCACCAAATCAGCCATTAAAGTTGGCATGATATCATCTTTTGGAGGATTTGAAAATCAGAGTTTTACAGGCAATTGCCAGGAAGGTCTGGAAAGAGCAGCAGCAGATTTTGATGTTATTGCAGAATATGCGGAAGCAGATTCAATAGGAGATTTCGAATCTGTAATGAATGGTTTGGCAGAAAACGGTTGTGAATTGATTTTTCCGATTGGATTTGCCCAGAGTGAAGCAACGTATAATATTGCCCAAATATTTCCGGAAGTTGATTTTGCAATTATAGATTTTGAATTTGAAGAATCTATAGGCAATATTCAAAGCATCATTTTTGAAACGGACGAAGCTTCTTTTCCATTGGGTTTTCTAGCTGCATTCTGGGCAGATTTACAGGATGCAAATGAACCCAAAATCGGGTATGTTGGTGGGATGGATATTCCTCCTGTTAACCAGTTTATTGTTGGCTATCTGAATGGGAAAAATTATTTCAATGAGAAATATAACAAAAACGTGACTGATGATGGAACTTATGCTGGTAGTTTCTACGATGAAGAGCTGGGATTTGATTTAGCTGATAGTCTGATTTCAAATGGAGTAGATGTGATTTTTCCGGTTGCTGGTCAAACCGGGAATGGGGTTTTGCTGGCAGCCAAAGAGAACGAAAAGTGGGGAATAGGCGTGGATGTTGACGCATACTTTATTTTACCGGAAGTTCGGGATATCCTTCTTTCTTCCTGTTTGAAAAGAGCTGATAATGCAGTTTATAATACGGTTGATGATTTCATGAATGATAATTTCAATGGGGGAGGAGTTTATCACGGAACCCTGGAAAATGAAGGAGTCGGCATTGCTCCCTATCATGACTTTGAAGAACTGATCCCTGACAGTATCAAGGTTGAAATTGAAACTATTATTCAAGATATAATTAGTGAGGAGTTGGATACAGGTTGGGAGTGATTTGTATTGATTACGCTGTTTTACATTAATTGTCATCCTGAGAGATTCTTCGTAAGAATTTTCTTCGAAGATTTCCTCAGAAAGACAAATATTTATGGTGTTGAATATTATATAATTATCTACTATGAGTTCTGCATTATAGAGTGTTTCATACCTCACCTTCAGTCTTCGATCCGATAAATCGGACTACGACTTGATAGGCAATCCTCTCCTAAGAGGAGAGGAAGTCTTTTGTACTCCTTCTCCTGGATAGGAGAAGGTCGGGATGAGGTCGATAAGAGAAGAAAATGAATATTGGCAGAGAACATAATCTATCTCTTTTTAAACGAATAAATTAGCTGCTTATTTACAGCAGAAGGCAGTTAAAATGATTTTTGTGATTTTAACTTATTTAATATAAATAAGTTATGAAATATGAAAAAGGTTTTTAGTTTTTAAAAAAAAGGAGGAGGAGTTATGAGAAAAATTCAGATTATTTCATTGTTTTTACTTTTGTTTGTTTTATCAAGTTGTGTGCAGCAGGTAGATTTTGATGCTGAAAAGGAGAAGGTTAATGCGGTTCTGGACATTTGCAATAAAGGTTGGGAGACACAGGATCTTCCTGTAATCTCAAATGTTTATGCACATGATTCCGATATGATAGCTTTTGGAACTGACCTGACTGAACGTTTTGTTGGTTGGGAGGATTTGGAAAAATCCCTCAAAGAAATGTTTGCATCTTTTAATGACGTAACCTACGAAATTTCAAACAGAACAATCAAGATTGGCAAATCTGGAGATGTGGCTTGGTTCACTGAAATTCAGGATATTAAGTTGATTGTGGATGATGAGAAGATAGAATTGAGGAACGGACGAAATACCGGTGTTCTTGAAAAACGGGATGGGAAATGGCTTATTATTCAGTCTCATTTTTCTTTGCCTGTAGAAGGACAAGCTGCAGAATATTAATTGAGAATCAGGGTGATATCCTCATAAATTCTGATTTTCTCTAATCCATCTAAATGAATCGAAATACTTGTTTGCTGCATTCCAGAGGATATAACCATCTGCATTTAAATCGTTTACAGCTTGAATTTGAGCATAAATAAATTCGGGTTTGAATTTCACTCTCCAGCGGTTTGCTTGAATATAAGGTATAACTTTGCATTTTTTGTTTGAATATCTTTGAGTTAATTTTGTGCCTTTAAAAACAATAAAATAGGGTTCATCATAGATTTTTTCCCTGAAACCGAAATCTTTTGAAAAGTGAGAAGAATAAATCATAGGATGAATCGCATCGAGATACTTTGTCATCTTGGAAATTTTCTGCCCGGTATTGGAAATATCAACTTTTCTCTGCCAGGCAACAATCGCAAAAATATCTCCTGTTAAAGTAACATTGTGTTTCAGGCAGATTTCTTTTGCTTGTTTAACAAACTCCTCGATTATATCGGATTTAGTTCTGAAAACATAGTTACTGTCTGCAATCGCAAACAGAGAATCTTTTTTTTGAAATTGGAAAATTGCTTCGGAAATCTTGCCTTGAGTGGGAAAACGAATATAATCCAGTTGGATTTCATCAACACCTTTTTTGGCAACTACTTCGATTATTCTCAACAATTCTTTTTGAGCTTCAGAATGAGATGAATCCAGCCAGGAAGGTTTTCCCTTTCTGTTTTCCTGCCAAATAGTTCCATCAGATTTGCGAGGACGAACTAAGGAATCTCTTTTTGCTAAGAATCTATCATGAAACATCACGATTCTGGCAACTGCTCTCATATTTCTTTTATGAAGAGTCTTCACAAAATCCGGGATATCGATAATTGGAGAAATTCTCTTTTTCCTGATTGGATCATTTTCCGGCAGGGCAAAGAAAATATTTCCCTTCATATCTTTCAAATCAAAGACAACTGTATTTATTCCAGTAGCTTCTGCACTATCTAAAATTGCCTCATAATTATTATATCCAACAGTAAAACCACTTAAATAAATGCCGCGGGTAAAATCCGGATAAGGAATTTTTTCGGGTATTACTATTTCTGGTATTTGAATGGAATCACGGATTTCAAGAAATTCCGGTTTGAGATTTTCAGAATGAATTTCCTGATGTACTTGCAATGAGTCTTCTTTTTCAGGAAGACTCTTTTTATCTGAAGTGCAAGCGAAAATACAAATTGCTAAAATAAATATTAAGAAGCTGATTTCTTTATTTGTTTTGAACATAATTTGGTGATTTCAATTATTAGGAAAAGTCATTGATCATAAATTTCCGACAGAATAAGCAAATGAAGATTTCTCTATTTTTTAACAATATCTAATCTGGCTAAAGCTTTTCTCATTGCAAATTCCGCTCTTCTGAAATCGATATTTTCAGCACTACTTTTCAGACGATTTTCTGCTCTTTCTTTGGCAGCAGAAGCCCGGGTTTCATCTATTTCAGAAAATTTTTCAATAACTTCACAGACAATTATTACGGTGTTGTTTTCTATAGTGGCGAATCCATCATGAATGGCATATTTTTCGATATTTGAACCATTGTAAAGAAATAGAATTCCGCTTCTTATTTTTGTGATGAGAGGAGTATGATCCAGCGATACCCCAATGTCACCCTCCACACCAGGAATGATAATATGATCGACATCTTCATTGATTTTTGTCTGAGTTGGCTGAATTACCTCTAAATGAATTTTATCCATGTTTCATTAACTCTTTAGCTTTTTTCTCAGCACTTTCAATGTTTCCTACATAAAGAAAAGATTGTTCGGGCCATTTATCGCAATCTCCATTGATGATTGCTTTGAAACCTTCGATAGTTTCTTTGAGAGGGACATATTGTCCCGGTGTATTTGTGAATTCCTCTGCCACAAAGAAAGGTTGTGAGAAAAATCTTTCCAATTTTCTGGCTCGGGTTACAGTTAATTTGTCTTCTTCGGAAAGCTCATCCATTCCCAAAATGGCAATAATATCTTGCAGATCTTTATATTTTTGGAGGATTCTCTGAGTTTCTCTGGCAATAAAATAGTGCTCTTCCCCGATGATTTTCGGGTCAAGAATTCTGCTGGTAGAATCCAAAGGATCAACAGCCGGGTAAATTCCCAATTCAACGATTCTTCGATCCAAAACAGTAGTAGCATCAAGATGGGAAAAAGTTGTTGCCGGTGCCGGGTCAGTTAAATCATCAGCAGGAACATAAATTGCCTGAACTGAAGTGATTGAGCCATCTTTTGTGGAAGTAATTCGTTCTTGAAGTTCACCCATTTCTGTTGCCAGTGTCGGCTGATAACCAACAGCAGAAGGCATTCTTCCCAGAAGTGCAGAAACTTCTGAGCCAGCTTGTGTGAAACGGAAAATATTATCGATAAAAAGAAGAACATCTTTTTTAGAGACATCCCTGAAATATTCGGCAACTGTAAGTCCGGTCAATCCAACTCTCTGGCGAGCTCCGGGAGGTTCGTTCATCTGCCCGAAAATCAAAGCGGTTTTTTCAATCACACCTGAAGCTTTCATTTCGAGCCAAAGGTCATTTCCTTCTCTCGTTCTCTCTCCAACACCGGAAAATACAGAGAATCCACCGTGTTCTATGGCGATATTTCGGATCAGTTCCTGAATGAGAACCGTCTTACCAACTCCTGCTCCACCGAAAAGACCAATTTTCCCACCCTTGGAATAAGGCTCGATAAGATCCACAACTTTGATTCCTGTTTCCAGGATCTCGTCCTCTGTCAGCAGGTTTTCAAAGGCAGGTGCCAAGCGGTGAATAGGAAATCTCTCGTCAGCTTCGATTGGACCTTGCTCATCAATGGGTTCGCCAATAACATTTAAGATTCTTCCTAAAACACCTTCACCTACAGGAACAGTTATTGGTCCGCCGGTATCGAGCACTTTATGATTCCTGACCAGTCCATCAGTAGAATCCATTGCTACAGTTCGAACTTTATTTTCACCAAGATGCATCTGAACCTCCAGAACCAAATCCGGATATCCTTCCCGTTTGATCTTTAAAGCATTATGAATAGCAGGTAATTGTCCTTCAGGAAATTCTACATCAACTGTTGGTCCAATAACTTGAATTATTTTTCCTTCAATCATTTTAACCTCTTATTTTATTAAATTTTTCTCATTGATTATTTTAACTATTTTTTCAGCAATTAAATGATTTGCATAATCTGTGTCTTTAAAATGACAGATATCTTTAAAAATAGTTCCTTGTTCATCATCAAAAATGTCTCCGAAATCATAAAATAAAAATGAATCTTTTTCTTTTAAAATATTCATTTTTGCAATCGCATCGGATTCCATCAGCAGTATATTTACACCAAAAGTATTATTAAAGCTGTCGAGTTCTGCTTTTGTCAGATGCTTTTTTCTAACAGCATTTGGCTGGTTTATATGAATGCAATTTATGTTGTAGCCACGGCAAATTTTTTCCATTTTAATGTGATTGTTAACATAAAGCTCAATTGCTTTTTGCTTTTTCTCTTCAGAAAAAGACATTTTTAAACCTGATTGGATTTTGAATTCTTCCACTGTTTTGGCTGAGAGAACTTTCTTAGCCCCTTTTTTAGATAAGTTAACTATAGAAAGAGTCCATCTTTTAAAATGAGAAAAAAGGCTGCTGAGTTGGATCGTTTCATTAAAAACTTTTGCGAACGATGAAGGAGCAATTGCTTTTTCAAGGTTGGAAAATAAAACTGGATAACCGATTCGAGTTTCAGTTAAAAAAGGAGACCAATCATTTACTCCATCGAAAATGATTACTAAATCCGGCTTCAAATCAACCAGTTTTAAAATTAAAACTAACATTTCCTGAGTTGAAATATAACCTGGTACTGCTGCATTGATTGTTTCCATATTTGTATATTTTTCTTTATTGATGGATTCTTCGAGCAATTGCTCAACGAAACCGATAATTGTGGTGGAATCTGAATATCCATTAAAACCAACAGAACCTCCAAGTAAAGCTATTCTATAGGTTGAATCAGGTTTGACGGGAGAAATTTCTTCACCTCTGAATCCGAGAGAATTAATTTTTAATACACCATGTTTGTAATTTATTGTTTGATTCGGTTTAGGCGAAAACATCAAATATGGTTCCAGATGACTTAAATCCGGGTATGTTTTATTCTTTTTTTCAAAATGGTCGTAAATCCTGCATCCGATTTCTCCAATGATGAGAAGGAAGATGAGAGGAATCATCAGGAAAATGAAGAACTTTAAGTTTTTTTTCAAACCCGGTTTTTCCTTTTATTAAATTAGAATATTGCGTAGATGAAAGGTGCTAAAGCAGAACCTTGAGTGAGGATAAGTAGCGCACCCAGCAGAAGCAAAAAGAATATTATTGGTGTTAACCACCATTTTTTTCGCACTTTTAAAAATTCCCAGAATTCTTTGATAATTGAAATTTTAGACATAGAAATCCTCTTATTTATCAGAACTGCCTTTCAAAATGTACTTTATTTATTGTTTCCAATTTTTTATCGAGCCAGTAAGTTTCAGCTTTTTTATCGATCTTAAGGTCTAAGAAATGCTTTCCGAAAAGTTTTAAAATCAATCCAATAGGTGTGAAAATAATATAGAAAAGAATGCTTAAAATAACTCTGGTCATAAACCAACCGAGAATAAGACCAAGATATGAAAATAAAATGTAAACCGGCTTTATTATTATTGGCAGGAGCAATCCGAATGATAGGAAGAATGCAGCAGCACCATAGAAATAAGGGTATAAATTTTTGCCGATAATTAGCTGAATAGTTGCGATTACAGTTAGAATAACGGCAACGCCGATTCCGAATTTTCGCCACTCTTTTTTATCTTTGAATTTCGATTTATCCATATTCTCTCCTAGTCCAGTTCAAATTCTTCCTGCCAGTCGATGTTATCAACGAATTTTGGCTGTTCATTCTTATCCAACAAATAATTTCCAAGCATAAGAAAGTCCATTTCCGTTCTCATGAAACATTTATAAGCATCGATGGGTTTGCACACAATCGGCTCTCCCCGAACATTGAAAGATGTGTTTACAATCACAGGACAGCTGGTAAGATTCTGAAATGCTTTTATCATCTTCCAATATTTCGGATTTGTATCTTTATGAACTGTTTGCAAACGTGCCGAATAATCTATGTGAGTAATTGCAGGAATTTTGGAGCGCACAATATTCAATTTTTCAATACCGAAAAGCTTCTCTTCTTTTTCAGTCATTTCACGCCTGATTTTTTTCTTAACATCTGTAACCAGGAGCATGTAAGGGCTTCCTCGATCTATCTCGAAATAGTTGGAAACTTCTTCATTTAGAACAGAAGGAGCGAAAGGACGAAATGATTCCCTGAATTTGATTTTCAGGTTCATTTTCTTCTGCATTGCAGGAGAGCGAGCATCTCCGATAATACTTCTGGAACCTAAAGCACGAGGACCAAATTCCATCTTTCCCTGGAACCAACCCACAACATTCTCTTCTGTTAAAAGTTTGGCTGCTTTTTCAAATATTTCATTATCATTTAATTTCTTAAAAGGAAGCTTATTTTTTTGCAGGAAATCTAAAATATAATCATTATTAAATTCAGGACCTAAATAAGAACCTTTTTGTTTATCGCTTTTATTATCTGCTGTTCTTTTATTTTTTAAATAATCGTACCAGACAGCCAGAGCAGCGCCCAAAGCACCACCTGCATCTCCGGCAGCAGGTTGAATCCAGATGTCATCAAATAAATTTTCTCTCAGGATTTTTCCGTTTGAAACACAGTTTAAGGCAACTCCACCTGCCAGACAAAGGTATTTTGCACCTGTTAATTTTTGGGCATGTTTTGCCATTCGCAGCATTGCTATTTCCGTGACTTCCTGAACTGAACGAGCTAAATCCATTTCATTTTGAGATAACAGAGTTTCCTTTTTTCTGGGACGCAATCCAAAAAGCTTATTGAATCTGCGGTTAGTCATGGTTAAACCGGCAGCAAAATTGAAGTATTTCATGTTTAGTTTGAACGAGCCGTCTTCTTTGAGGTCCATCAGATTATCTAAGATTGTTTGCACGTACTTTGGTTCTCCATAAGGAGCTAAGCCCATAATTTTGTATTCACCGGAATTGACCTTGAAGCCGGTAAAATAGGTAAAAGCTGAATAAAGCAATCCAAGAGAATGTGGAAAATGTAATTCTTTCAAAATTGAGATATTGTTATCTTTGCCAAAACCAATGCTGGTTGTTGTCCACTCACCTACGCCATCGGTTGTGATGATGGCAGCTTCTTTAAATGGAGAAGGATAAAATGCGGAAGCTGCGTGAGATTGATGATGCTCCGGAAAAAGTATTTTACCTTCATATCCATGTAATTCTTCCTGGAGCATACTTTTCATCCAGAGTTTCTGCTTTACCCACAGCGGCATTGCTTTTATGAATGATTGAATTCCAACAGGAGCATATTGGAGATAAGTTTCCAAAATACGTTCAAACTTGAGGAAAGGCTTATCGTAAAAAACCACAAAATCTAATTCTGCAGGTTTAAGTTTTGCTTCTTTCAAACAATATTGGATGGCATTATGAGGAAACCGGAAGTCGTGTTTTTTGCGTGTAAAGCGCTCTTCCTGGGCTGCTGCAAAGATTTCTCCATCTCTTACTAAAGCAGCAGCACTATCATGATAGAAGGCAGAAATTCCGAGAATATTCATTATTTTATAGCCTCCGCTCCAGAAGCAATTTCGATTATCTCTTTGGTGATTCTTGCTTGTCTTGCTCGATTATAAAACAGAGTTAATTTATCAATTAATTCAGCAGCGTTTTCTGTGGCAGAATCCATAGCTGTCATTCTGGCACCTTGTTCCGCAGCAGAAGATTCCAGCATGATCCTCCAGATTTCCACATCAATATATTTTCTTCCCAGTTCTTCGATTATAGTATCTTCGTCCGGTTCATAAAGGAAATCCAGAGTTGAGATCGTTTCGGATTCAAGCGGAATAATAGGAAGAAGCTGTTTAACCGTGATATTTTGCTGGATGGCAGATTTGAATTCATTATAAAGAATCTCAATCTTATTATAATTTTCAGATAAATATAAATTTATTATTTGCTCTGCAACATCCTTGGAAATGCTGAAATCCATTTCATTAAAAAGAGTTACATAGGAAGCAATGATCTTATTTGAGGAATGTTTTCTGATGTAATCATAACCTTTCTTACCAATGCAGATAATATCGATATTAGTATTTTTTTTGAGATAATGCATTGCATTACGAATTAAAGCAGAATTGAACGAGCCGCAAAGCCCTCTATCTGAGGTCACAACAATAAATGCTTTTTTCCCCTCATCAGATGTTTCTGAAAGAAGCGGATGCAAAGAAGTTTTGTTTTTGAGTTTCAAGGTTTGCAGCATCATATTGATATGATTTGCAAAAGGACGCGCATTGATGATTTTTTCCTGAGCTTTTCGTAATTTGGATGCAGCCACCATTTTCATGGCATTTGTTATCTGCTTTGTGCTTTTTACACTTTCAATTCTTGTCTTAATATCTCTTATATTTGCCATTTTATCTATCCACGAATTACACTAATTTCACAAATTGATTATAATACAATTCTTTTATAGGTGAGACTTTTTTCACCAAAATTAACCAAAATACCAAGCTTATATCCGGTTGCTTTAAGATAATTCAGAATTTGAGATTCATGTTCAGAAACCAGTTTCTTGACTGCTTTCACTTCAATAATTATCTTATTAAAACAAACAAAATCAGCAAAATACTTTTTATCCAAATAATAACCTTTATATTTTATTTTTAATTCTTTTTCTCTCTTATATGGGATTTTCACATTTTTGAACTCTATTCCCAGTGATTCTTTATACACAGCTTCTAAAAAACCTGGTCCTAACTCTTTATGAACTTCAATACAAGCTCCGATTATTTTATAAGATTCTTCTTTAAAGAATATTTCAGCCATAATTTGTTTATCCACGAATTACACTAATTTCACGAATTTATTTTTTCCAAACATCATTTTCGATACACATATTTTTACAATCTCCATTTCTATAAAAAATTTCAAAATTAATATAATTTTTCTCCCCATACATAATTAAAAAATTCGTGCTCATTCGCGAAATTCGTGGACACTCCTAGAATCTCGCGAGTACCTTCTCACAGATTTCATGCATTTTTGTTTTTATCTCATCCGTAATTTTACCTTTTACAAGAGTTTGCATAAATTCTTTATATTCGCTATCAAGAGTGGAATACAGTTCTTCTTCCACTTTCTTAACATCGATGAGCTCAATCTTATCCAACAAACCTTCGTTTGCCATGAAAATGATAAAGATTTGTTTTGCTACAGGAAGAGGAGAATATTGTCCTTGTTTAAGAATCTCGATCAATCTTTCGCCACGCCGAAGTTGAGCTTGAGTTGCTTTATCAAGGTCGGAACCGAATTTTGCAAAAGCTTCTAATTCCGTATATTGAGCCAAATCGATTCTCAATTGCCCGACCACACCCTTCATAGCTTTGATCTGAGCATTACCACCCACACGAGAAACAGAAAGTCCGGCATTAATGGCAGGTCGGATTCCGGAATAGAAAAGACGGCTTCCCAGATAGATCTGTCCATCAGTAATCGAGATAACATTTGTCGGGATATAAGCTGTGATATCATCTGCCTGCGTTTCTATGATAGGAAGTGCTGTAAGTGACCCACCACCGAGTTCATCGCTTAACTTGGATGCTCTTTCCAAAAGCCGTGAATGAAGATAAAAAACATCTCCCGGATATGCTTCACGTCCCGGAGGTCTGCGAAGCAAAAGCGAAAGTTCACGGTAGGAAACAGCATGTTTGGAAAGGTCGTCATAAATGATGAGAGCATGTTTTCCTTTATCGCGGAAATATTCACCCATTGTGCAACCGGAGTATGGAGACAGGTATTGCAGGGAAGCAGATTCTGAAGCAGTAGCAGAAACAATGATCGTGTAATCCATGGCTCCGTGTGCATCCAGAGATTTCACAATCTTGGCAACAGAAGATTTTTTCTGCCCAATTGCCACATAAATACAGATTACATCCGTTTCTTTCTGATTAATAATAGTATCGATTGCAATTGCTGTTTTCCCTGTTTGCCGATCACCGATAATCAGCTCTCTTTGCCCTCTTCCGATTGGAATCATCGAGTCGATAGATTTGAGTCCTGTTTGCAAAGGTTCCTTAACCGGTTGTCTCTGAATTATTCCCAATGCCTTTCGTTCAAGCGGTTTATTTTCGACAAATTTGATTTCACCCTTGCCATCGATTGGATAGCCCAAAGCATTTACTACGCGTCCAAGCAGAGCTTCACCGGTTGGAACCTGAAGGATTTCTTTGGTTCTTTTGGCAATATCACCTTCTTTGATTTTGTGTGTCTCACCAAAAAGAATGCAACCCACATTATCTTCCTCAAGGTTGAGAGCCATACCAACAACACCTCCGGGAAATTCTATCATTTCGCCAGCCATGATGTTGTCCATTCCGTAAACACGAGCAATTCCGTCTCCAACCTGAACCACTTTCCCGGTCTCAGAAATATCAATTTCAAACTTGAAATCATTGATCTTTTCTTTTAGAATTGAACTTATTTCGTCTGGATGTATTCTCATACTTTCCTCATCTATTATTTATTTGATTTAATATTTATAAATTTTATCAGGTTATTTTTGATAGAACCGTCAATATGAATGGATTCTGCTTCAGCCACAAATCCACCGATTATTTCAGGAGTAATTTTTATATTCAGAACAATGTCCTTTTTTAGAATCTTAACAATTTTACTTTTAATTTTTTCCAGAGTTTCGTTTGAGATGGAATGAGCAATCTTCAAAACAACTTTTATTTGATTTCTACTATGCAGAATGAAAATCTCAATTTCATTAAGAATAGCCAAAATAATTGAAAATCTGTGTTTTTTAATTAGGATTTCAAAAAGGTTTTTCCAGATGTTTTCATTTTTTAATTTTGTCGTGATATCTTTTGTCAACTCGATTCTTTTAGGAATTGAAAGCAGAAATGAATCAATGATTTTAATAGATTCCGGAGAAGATGCGAAAATCTGGTTTAAGATGGTTACATCATCCATAATGGAAGAGTATAAATCTTCATTGACGTTCATGATGACAGCGTTTGCGTATCTTTGAGCAATAAGTTTGTTTTTCACTTATTTCCCTTTTCAGTGAGCATTTTTTCAATTAAATCAGTATCTTTTTCCTCATCCAGTTTTTCGGTGAGGAATTTTGCAGAAAGATTTGAGATCATACCGGCTAATTCTTCTTCGACTTTTTCCATAACCTTAATTCTTTCGTTCTCGAGCTGAGCTTCAGTATCCTGCATAATCTTTTTCTCTTGAGATTTTGCAGATTTCATAATTTCGTTTGCCTTATCATCAGCATCTCGTTTTGCGTTCTGCTTCATTTTTCTGATTTCTTCCGAACCTGTTTTGAGTTCGTCCTCTTTTTGCTTCACGAGATTGGCAGCAACTTCTTTGGATTCTTTTGCGTCATCAATATTTTGTGAAATTTTTGTTTGTCTTTCCGAAAGAAATTTCTTTATTGGCTTATAAAGAATTTTGTTCAGAATAATAAGCAAAAGCACAAAATTAAGAATCACGATTATCAAGGAATAATCTATACTAATCATAAAGTCTCCGTTCGTTTACTTTAAATCAGATCAGGGTTCATCGTTCAGGGCTGGTTACCTTTCATTTCTTAATCTTCTATAACCCAGAACCTTGAACCCAGAACCCAGAACCCAGAATTATGTAGAGAATATCAGCAGAAGAGCAATAACCAGCGAATAAATACCGGTAGATTCGGATACGGCTTGACCCACAAGCATGGTTCTGGTGATCAAACTTGCATTTTCCGGTGAACGGGCAATACCTTCACAAGCTTTTCCTGCCACGAAACCTTCACCCACTCCGGGTCCTAAAGCTCCAATTCCCATACAAATACCTGCACCCAAAAGTGCTGCTGCACGTGCAATTTGTTCCATCTTTTCCTCCGTTTATGTTTAAATAGCAAATATTAATAAAAACGCAATTACTAAAGAATAAATAGCAGTTGATTCCGAAACTGCTGCTCCCAAAAACATTGTTTTGATGATCGATGCTCTCTCTTTTGGAAATCTGCCGATCATATCATTTGCCCTGCCTGCCACAAATCCGATTGCTGCTCCAGGCCCCATTGTTCCTATACCGATTGCCAGTCCACCACCCAGAAAAGCCGCACATTTCAGGATAACTTCACCGAGTGTAGCATTTGCTGGTTGGTTGGGCGTGGAATACAAAAGTAAGAGCGAAACAACCAAAGCGAAGATCGAACCTGCTTGTGCTAAAGCCTGTCCGATGAGCATATTGCCGGTAATAGCATTATTTTGTTTGGGCATTCTTCCAATAGCTTTACTTGCCTGACCGCCGGAATATCCAGAACCAAAGCCGGGGCCAACGCTTCCAACTCCAACTGCAATTCCTGCAGAAAGAAGAGCAGCAGCTTTGAACCAGCCACCAGCAGGATCTGTAAATCCTCCAAAAATGAGAAGCAGCGCTATTACCAGGGCGAAAATAGCTCCTGTTTCTGTCACAGCCTGGCTTACCAGCATAGAGTTAACCAGACTATCACCTGCCTTGGGTTGCCTCATAAAAGAATGGGCTGTGTGTCCTGCTGTATATCCTTCACCAATACCTGCACTCAAAGAAGCAATTCCCACGCTGATTCCAGCTCCTAAATAAGAAGCGATTTGCAAAATTTCTGTGGTCACAGTCATCATCTACTCCGCAATTTCCGCACTAATATAAGTTAAAGCCAACATTGTAAATACAAAAGCCTGAATTGTTCCAACGAACATTCCGAAAAATAGACTCAATCCAACAGGCATAATAATAAACTTAACCAAAGATGATACGACCAGAATGATTATCGAACCTCCCAGGATGTTTCCAAATAGACGAAAGGAGATTGATACAGCTTTAGATAATTCGCTGATAAAATTAAGCGGAGCCATAGGTGGCAGAGGTTCAGCATAACCTTTCAGATATTTACCGAGTCCCTTAGTTTTGATAGCCATATAATGAACCACAGCGACTGCCATTATACCCAATCCGAGAGGAACATTCAGGTTTCTAGTAGGTTCCATAAAACCTGGAATAGGAATCAAACCTATCATGTTACAGGTCCAAATGAAAATAAAGAGCGTAACAATGTAAGGAGTGAAATGTAAATTCTTCTTTCCCAGAGTTTCATCGACAAATTCTTCAAAAACAGTATAGATTAATTCAAAAAGAATTTGTGGTTTGGAAGGGCGTTCGAATAATTTTTTCCGGATCAGGATTGCTAAAAATATAAGTAAGAGATCGACAATTAATAACATTCTTAAAAGTCTGAAAGAGCCGATAGCATTCTGCCCAAAAACATTTTTGAAAAAATTGTAGAGTTTCTCACTTCCGTAAATTTGAGGTTCTTCACCTTCTTCTTCTAAATATTGGTCCGGCTGAAAATCTTCGAGAATCTTTTTTTGCAGGTCAAATGGTTTTTCGATATTTTTAATAACAAATTTTCCTGAATCATCCAAGCCAATGTGTAGTTCTTTGTTCAAGTTGCCGGAAATTAAAAGAATAACAATTTCTATAACAAAAAATACAATCAGGATTTTCAGGAATTTTTTTTTCTTTTTTGTCATTTTATCTATCCACGAATTACACGAATTTCACAAATTTATTATAATACAATTCTTTTATAGGTGAGACTTTTTTCACCAAAATTAACCAAAATTCCAAGTTTATTTCCGGTTGCTTTAAGATAATTCAGAATTTGAGATTCATGTTCAGAAACCAGTTTGTTAACTGCTTTCACTTCAATAATTATCTTATTAAAACAAACAAAATCAGCAAAATACTTTTTATCCAAATAATAACCTTTATATTTTATTTTTAATTCTTTTTCT
>JABMPU010000217.1 GCA_013203665.1 Armatimonadota bacterium | reverse complement strand
GATAGCTCAGTTGGTAGAGCAGAGGCCTGAAAAGCCTTGTGTCCCCAGTTCAAGTCTGGGTCCTGCCACCATTTTTTTTTAGTTCACCAGCCTTCGTCAAGACTATGGCTTAACAAGTGGATTTACAAGGATAAATAGATTACCCTTCCTTTCAATCAGACCTGACTCGTAAGCTTGCGGCGAGTTGGGGATGATTGCATCTTTTCAACACTTTATCTCGACTCGTCGCAAGCTTACGAGTCGAAATTAAATTCTTTTTCCACAACTTCTGCAAATCCATTTTGTTCATTCGATTTTGTAACAAGAAATCGCTTCTTCAGTTCCTGTGGAGAATTCTCAACAACATAACTTTGAGCTGTCCACTCCAACAGATCTATATCGTTAAAATCATTGCCAATGCTTAGTGTTTGAATTTGTTCCATTCCCAGCCTTTTGCATAACCACTGGGCTGAATGCCCTTTGGAAACTCCATTTGGAAAAACTTCCAGCCAGATAGATTTATGATCCAGCGGTGAAGTTGCTCGAATAACTTTGAGGAAATTAATTTCGTTTTTTATCTTGTGAAATTTTTTATCCGAATCTGGCTTTAGGATTGCAATGAACTGACTGGCATTTTCAGGTGGTTCTTCCAAGGGTTTAGCAAATGATTTGTAGAGTTCTATTCTTCTCTCAAAGTCTGCGTTATTTTTGTTCTCCCGAAAAAAATAAAAACAGTGGTTTTGAGGGATTGGACATTGAATCATAAAATCTGTTTTGCGAGCGAGTAGAATATTCATCGTTTTATTTATTTCCCAGGCTTCCAGATGATTTTCATATATCACCTTTTGAGATTTCCAATCCATAATCCCACAGCCGGAAGAAAACATTAAATAATCAAATGGATGGCTTACATTCAGCACTTTTCGAGTGGAAAAGATATTCCTGCCAGTGGCAATAACGATGATGATTCCTCTTTCTTTCAAATTCTTTAGTGCTGCCAGATTTTTTTCAGAAATTGTATTATCATCCCACAGAAGTGTTCTATCTAAATCTGTAAAAATTATCTTTATTTTATCTCTTTTCATTTCAATATTTCGATTATCTTGACAGAATTATACGTCAAGAAGTTTAATTTCATCGAGTATTTCGAGTCGAGAGGAACAGGGTGACATCGACTCGAGATAGAATAAGTGATAATCGTCTCGACTCGTCGCAAGCTTACGAGTCGAAACAAATTTGTTGGGAGATATTTTGTATTTACTAAAAAATGTAGTTGTTCCTATTTCAATGAAAATTGATTTGAAATATCAAATGTCTAAAAAATTAAAACTCCCCTTAAACTCGATTAATAATTTCAAAGTAATCCAACGTTCAATTGATGCCAGAAAGAAAAATAATCTAAAATTCAATTATACAATATTAACTGAACTTCCTTCAAAATATTTAAAAAATCCTGATGTATTGGAGTATAAATATCCAGAACCATATATTCAAACTCATAGGAAATTATCGAGTAAAAATCCTTTCATTATCGGAGCAGGACCGGCAGGGCTGTTTGCAGCTTTGGCTCTTGTTGAGAAAGGATTTCAATCTTATATCTTTGAGCGCGGTGATAAGATCGAAGACAGGATAAAAAGAGTTTCCGATTTCTGGCAGAAAGGTATTTTAGACGAAGAGAGTAATGTGCAGTTCGGTGAAGGTGGTGCCGGTACATTTTCTGATGGAAAACTCACCTCCCGCAAAAGTGATTATTACACAAATCAGGTTACAAAATACCTGATACAATTCGGAGCTGACCAGAAAATTTCATACGAAGCTCTCCCCCACCTGGGAACAGATACAATAAGAGATATCGTCTTGAACATCAGGAAATATCTGGAAGAAAAGGGATGCAAATTTTTCTGGCGAAATAAACTGGAAAATCTTAACATTGAAAATGATAAAATCACCTCTGTTCGTATAAATGGAAAAGAATACAAACCGGAGATCATAATCCTGGCTATTGGAAATTCAGCTCGTGATACTTTCGAGATGCTTTCCCAAAAAACCGAAATGGAAAGTAAACCATTTGCAGTCGGTTTCCGCATCGAACATTCTCAGGATTTCATTAATGAAGCATTTTATGGGGAAAAAACCGATTTTACAATTACAGGTCCTGCCAGCTACAGACTCACTGCACAAGATGGGAAAAAAGGGATCTACAGCTTTTGCATGTGCCCGGGTGGATTTGTAATCCCAGCATCATCGGAGAAAGATGGATTAGTTTTAAATGGAATGAGCTTCCTAAAAAGAGATAATAAGTTTGCCAATGCTGCTATCGTGGTTACAGTTAATGAAGTAGATTTTGGACAGGGCATTTTAGCAGGAATGAAATTTCAAAGAAAGATCGAGAAAAAATGCTTCCAATCAGATCATCCTTATGTTGCTCCTGCCCAGAAGGGACTGGACTTCATGAATAATAATACTAATGATTCTTTATCTGAAACAAGTTATAAACCCGGAATCATTTTTAAAGACTTAAATAATATTTTACCATCAAATATCATAAAAGCATTGATAACAGGTTTGAATTCCTTTGAAAAGAGAATTTCCGGATTTGCTAATAAAGGAATTTTACTGGCACCTGAAACACGAACATCTTCACCTGTGCGAATATTAAGAGATAAAGTAACTTTCGAGTCTGCTACAATTTCCAACCTCTACCCTATCGGAGAAGGATCGGGATATGCAGGCGGCATCATGAGCAGTGCTGCGGACGGATTTAAGGTAGGTTCGGTTTTTGCATATAAACCTTGAAAAGGTTTCTTTCATGAACTCTTTAAAGTTAACCCTTTCAAGGTTGAATGTCAGTGTGATGTTGATATTGATGAACCGATTATGAATATTTAATTTGAAAATTACAAAATACGAACTTCCCTTCTGAAATGAACCAAATCCCCTTTGGTTTCCCCTTATGAAGAGGAACAAACTTGATGGAAGACTTTAATTAAAATCTTTGTACTCATGTTCATTTCTTAAGAAAAATAAAAAAATAATTGACATAATAATGTTCCAATATTTTGTCGTCTTTGCGATGACAATGAAATTGTCGTCAGCAATGGAACGACGAAGGCGGAATGGAGAATTTGATATCTGAACTGACGAAACTTGGTTTAAATGAACAGGAAGCTCGCGTATATATTATTATGCTGCAGAGACAGAATATTACAGCTACGGAACTTTCCAAATCAGCACATATAAATCGCACCCAAATGTATGACATCCTAGCGAAACTGATTCGACGTGGAATGTGTATGGAAATTCTGGGAAATGTAAAAAAATATACTGCTGTGAATCCTGAAAAAGTGATTGAACAATTTCGCAAACAAGTGGAAGATACTCGCTCATCGATCGAAAACCTGGCACCGGAATTGGTGAAATTATTCAAAAATAATATCGAAAACGTTGATCCGCTCGATTTTGTGAAAGTATTACGTACAACCAAAAACATCTATGAAAATGTGATGCAGTTGGTACGTTCTGCTACCAAGTCGGTACTTGTTTTCAATAAACCACCCTATGCTATGAAACCGGATGAGAATGAAGAGGAAATTTGCAGTATCCAAAAAGGCGTTCAGCATATTTGTATCTACGAAGTTGAGACAGATAACGAGAAAGAATTCATTAAAAAAGTAAAATATTTTGAAAAGGTAGGAGAAAAAATCCGCATTGTGAATAAACTTCCCATGAAAATGCTGATCGTCGATAACCGTTTTGTAGTTTTCACTCTGCAACACAATGAGTTATCCGGGGCTCAGTTCACAGCCATGATGATAGAACACTCTGATCTGGCAAAATTATTGAAACGTACTTTCGAATCATATTGGAATGAAGGTGTTACAACAAATGAATTCGTAAAAAAAAATAAAGGAGAGTAACAAATGAAAAAGTTTCATTTTTTTTTATTAATAATGGCTCTTTATGTAAGTGCATTATTGGCACAGTGGAGTAACGATCCTGCTCAGAACAATGCAATATGCGATCTTGGTGGTGAGCAAGCCGTAGTAAAAGTAGTTACCGGTCCAATTGGTGAAACATATATAGGCTGGTTTTCCAATGATTCAGGTAACTATGATGTTCGATTGCAAAGATTGGATCAGTTCGGAAATGAAATTTGGGACCACAATGGAATTTTGATCAGTGATAATCCAGCTATGAGCTGGCTTACAGACTGGGATATGACAGTAGATGCAGATAATTATGCAATTTTAACATTCCAGGATATCAGGAATGCCGGCAATAATAATGTTTATGCTTACAGAATTGCACCGGATGGATCTTTTATTTGGGGAGATGACGGGTTGGAACTTTCCAATAGTTCTTCTTTTGATGTGTCTCCGAAAGTAACTGTAACTTCGACCGGAAATACTGTTGTTACATGGCAATCAGAAGATGTTATTATCATGCAGAAAATAGCTCCTGACGGCACTCTGCTCTGGGGACCAAACGGTATTACAATGAGTTGTGCGGACACCTATTCCTGGCCCCAGCCTTTGGCAGTAGAAGATGATAATATCCTGTTGAAGTTTTTCCACGATTCAGGACCACCTTACTCACCTACCCGTCACTGTTATATGCAGAAACATGATACGGACGGTAACTCTGTTTGGGCAAATCCGACAGTAGTTTCCAATGCAGGAGGAATCTCAGCTTGGACACAGATCTTCTCCATTATTTCTGATGAAAACAACGGTTGTTTTATTTCCTGGCATGACAGCCGGGGTGGCGGAACAATATCATATCCGTTTGTTCAGCATGTGAATTCGGATGGTTCTTTTGCTTTCGCAGCAAATGGAGTTCAACTTTCCAGCGAAACGAATCGTCAGAATTTTTACCCGGAATCAGTTTATAATGCTGTTAGTGGGGAATTGATAACTTATTGGTCACAGACAGATGGTAATCAAAACATTCATGGTATCACTGGTCAAAAACTCGATGCAAGCGGTACAGCATTATGGGGAAATGCCGGTTTGAATATCATTCCTGTCTCAAATCTATATGTGCTTCCTTTCGCTGTAAGACAAGCTAACGATGATGTGATAATTCTTTATGATGAAGGAATTAGTGGTATGAATTCCTATACAAAAGCTATGCGCCTTGATGCGGATGGTAACTTTGTATGGACAGGTAATTCTGTAACCATGTGTTCAGTGGTATCCAACAAAGTTCACAGCGAAGCCAGTCAATTTAGTAATAACCAGATCATTGCTACCTGGGAAGATGACAGGAATGGGCCAAAGGATATTTATGCTCAGAATATCACCTTTGAAGGTTTACTTGGCGTAATAGGCGATGGCTTCATCGAGGGAAATGTTACATTAAACGGAGGAATAGGTATTGTCACAGATGTTGAAGTAGAAGCAGGTGGAGTGATTGTAAGCCCAGATGCAAATGGAGGTTATTCCATTACACTTGCTCCAGGCACTTACGATGTAACAGCTTCACTTGATGGTTATGAGCCCGAGACTGCAGCTGGTGTTGTAGTAACTTCCGGTAATACTACATCCGGTATTGATTTTATTCTGGAACCAGTTGTTAGTTCCGGAGAAATTATTGTTGCAGATACCAGACTTACCGGTAACTTTCCAAATCCATTCAATCCCAGTACAACGATTAGTTTTGAAACCACGAATTCCCGCGAATTATCACGAATTGAAATCTATAATCTGAAAGGACAGAAAGTAAAAACACTCATGGAAAAAATCCTTCCAGCCGGAAATCATTCTGTTGTATGGAATGGAAAAGATGAAAATGGCAAATCTGTCACCAGCGGTGTTTATTTCTACAAGATGAGAACTGGCGAATATTTTTCTACTAAGAAAATGATCCTGCTAAAATAACGGCGGAATTGTGCACTGTGGCGTATAAATCCTGATAAAGTAATATATTTTTTTTAATAAAGGGAATCTTCGATTTTATGAAGGTTCCCTTTTTTTGTGAAAAAAAAAATAAATACTTGATAAAATTATTAAATTTTAGGAATATGAATTGCATTATATTTCACAGTATAAAATAAATAGTTGGAGGAATTTTGAAAAAGTTTTTTTTCATAGCAATTTTACTGCTTACAATTTCCCTTTTCTCTCAGGTTGATACGGAAGCTATAGTTGATATTCAACCACAGATAAAAGGTGACCAAATCGAAGTACAATTCGTCTTTCCGGTAGGATATCATCAAACACTGCAGGAAGATTATTTCTATATAGAAACCGAAGAAATGGAAGGTGTTAGCTTTGAGCCAACTGTTTATCCCAAAGGAGAACTCGATGAATATGGAAACATTGAATATCAAGGAACAGTTATCCTGACAAAAAAGTTTACAATTGATGATGAAAAAGTGGGCGATATTCAAAATATCAAAATTTTTGCCGGCTATCAGATTTGTGATGATGGTGGAACCTGCTTCATGCCCGAAGAGTTTGAATTCAGTTTATTTCTATCTGCAGATGCAGAAATTCAGAAAGAAGAAAAAATTGAAGAAACAATTAAAGAAACTAAAAGTACAGATAATTATGAAGAACTTCTTGTTTTGCTACAAGATTTTGAGATTACAGGAAAAGAAGCAGGATATCAAAAAAGCGAAGATTTCGTTTCATTCCTGGAAAAATCAAAAGAACCGGGTTCATTCAAAACAAATAAGTTTGCAAATATGAGTATCTGGTTAATTATCATCCTGATATTGCTGGGTGGAATTGCTTTGAATCTTACTCCCTGTGTACTTCCAATGATGCCAATTACGATTGCAGTATTGGGAGCAGGTGCACAATCAGAATCAAAAGCAAGAGGATTCCTGATCGGTGGTATGTACGGTCTGGGAATGGCATTAGCTTATGGATTACTGGGAGTGATTGTGGTTCTCACAGGTTCTCAATTTGGCACATTAAATTCATCTCCCTGGTTTAATATCATTATCGCAGCTATTTTTATTGTTTTAGCTCTGGCCATGTTCGATATCATTCCCATTGATTTCTCCAAATTTCAAAGCAGTAAAATCGGAAGTAAAAGCAGGGGAAAATTTATTACAGTATTTATTCTTGGAATTATCGCTGCTGTATTGGCTGGAGCGTGTGTAGCACCGGTTTTGATCTCAGTTATTTTATATTCAACTTCTTTATACACAGCAGGGAATCCTGCCGGATTGCTGCTTCCTTTTTTACTTGGTGTTGGAATGGCAATTCCCTGGCCCTTTGCCGGAGCAGGACTTTCCTTCCTTCCTAAACCGGGCACCTGGATGAAATGGGTAAAAATCATATTCGGTATCATAATTCTTATAATTGCAATATTTTATATTTACACAGGAATTAAAATTTTCAAAAGTAATAAACCCGTAGAATATGTTGCGGATTCTCATGAAACTTCCGAACTTCCCTGGAAACATTCGCTCACAGAAGGGTTATTGGAAGCAAAGAAAACAGGGAAACCGGTCTTTATAGATTTCTGGGCAACCTGGTGTAAAAATTGTCTGGTAATGGATGCAACCACTTTCAAAGATGAAAAAGTGATAAAAGAATTTGATAATTACATCCTGGTTAAATATAAAGCGGAAAATCTCAAAGTATCACCCACAAAAGAAATTTTAAAACACTTTGAAATTATTGGCTTGCCAACTTATATTGCATTAGCTCCGAAAAATTAGAAGGTAAAGGATTCTGCAAAATGAAAAAAAGCTGTCTTTCTGAGGAAGTCTTTGAAGTAGTATCTAACGAAGAATCTCATTATAAGCGGAGATCCTTCGATAGAAAAGCATGTAAAATTTCTCCAGTCTTCGTTCGCTTCGACTTGGCAAGCAGGATGACAAAAAACTCTATTTTGCAGAACTCATATAGAAGGTAGAAAAATGAAGAAATTTCTGATCTTACTTTGTATTATATTAATACTTATTGCCTGTGATAGATTTGAACATAAATTTGAACCGGAATTCATTCCTTCCCAAGCCCGGATATCTGCTAATCCCACTCTGGGATATGTGCCGTTGGAAGTTACTTTTATTGATAGTTCAATAGCTGGTACAAATCCTATTACAAGCTGGGAATGGGATTTTGATAATGATGGAACTATCGATTCACTTGAGCAAAATCCGATATTTACATATAATGAAGTTGGAGATTTTTTTGCAAAATTGACAGTATCTGATGGAAAACTTGCAAGCCTGGATTCGATTCTAATTTCTGTTCTGGAAGTGGGAGCTCCAATAGCTGATTTCAGTTTTGAACCAGCTTCAGGTTATGCTCCTTTAGAAGTATCATTCACAGATGAATCTCAACCCGGATCGTATCCTATCACAAACTGGGAATGGGATTTTGATGATAATGGCACAATTGATTCTTACGAACAAAATCCAACTTACACTTATACTGAAGTGGGAGATTATTCAATTAAACTAACAGTTTCTGATGGAAGTCTGAATAGTAGTCTAACCAAAACTATCTCAGTTTATGGTCAGAATGTTCTGGTGGAACTTGCTACAGGACTCAACTGTGTTAATTGCCCCTACGTGGAAGCAGCACTTCACAATCTTAAACAGCAATATGGGAATAGATTATCTTATGTAGATTATCACATTAATGACGAGTTGGATATTGGTAATTTTGATATTTTTTCTTATTACGGAATGAGTGTTTTGCCAACCTCGGTTACCCAGGGAACAATGATTACTGTGGGTGGTTCTCCTACTTCACAGCAGCAACTGGATGCCATTATCTCACCTATACTTGAGGAAACTCCTCTTGTCCAGTTTCATGATTTCAATACAACTTTGGAAGATGATACTCTTAATGGTTCGGTTCTTCTAAGCGTAGATGGTTCGGTTCCACTAGCAGATCTCTATCTGAAATTTGTTCTTATGGAAAATGAAAATACAAACTATTTTAATGGTGCCCACGAGTATCCTAAGAATGTTGTGATAGCCAAAGGACAGCATTCAATATCTGCCCATAATTTCGATGAACCTGTCGAATTTACTTTACCGGATCTTTCCGACCTGCCGGATGATATTACCCTGGTCATCTGGGTGCAGACCTTGGCAGATCCATATAATTCCGATACCTGTAAAATTTATAATGTAACTGAAAAAGCGATAGAATGAAGGAGAAAAAATGAAGCTATTATGGAATACTATCTTGGTTATCATTTTAATGTGCTGTGTAGGAAATATATTTGCGCTAGATAAAGCTCAGGATTTCAAACTGGAGAATATGAAAGGAAAGCATGTTAAACTTTCCGATTATTTAGATAAAGGATTGGTTGTTATCGATTTCTGGGCAACCTGGTGTGAACCCTGTAAAAAAATGCTTCTGGAACTGAATAAGATGCAGGATAAATACAAAGAACATATTACAGTAATTACAATCAATTGTGATAAACCTCGTGCTAAAGACAAAGCAAAAGCCTTCATAAAATCTAAGAAATTTAGCGTTGTGAATCTCTTTGATACAAAAAAAAATGTTCAGAAACTATATAATATCACAAATATTCCGCGCACAATAGTTATTGCTCCTGACAGCACAATACTGTTCGAACACACTGGTTTTCAACGTGGAATTGAAGAAGAAATCGAAGCTGAAATTATCAAATGGATAAATTCCAATGAACCCAAAACAGAAGAAATCGATGAAGAAAATATTCAGAATCAGGAAAACGATTCATAGGTGAATTTGATGAAAAAAATAAACACGATCTTTTTTATTATAATTCTCATTCTTCCATTATTGGCAAAAAGTGAGATTTCCTTTTCCGGTGTGAACGAAATGGAATATATTTACCGCGACCGCAGAATTGAATTTAGAAATTATTTTTCAAATAAGTATCAGTTTCAGATGCAATACAAAAATTTCCGTGCTGGTCTGAAATATGATATTTTCTTCCCCAAACATGATAGATTTCTGGATATTGATAATGTTGTTAATGAAGATGATATTGATGATATTCTCAAAAATTCTGAAAAGAATGAATACTATTTTGATGAATATTTTCTGCAGTTTGAAACTGATGAGATATATGCAAAACTGGGGACTTATGATGCGGTGATTGGTTCAGGTATGGTTCTGCACGCTTATTATGATGAAGATTTTGCCGAGGATTCGCGCCTTACCGGACTTTACGGTCAGGCAATTTTTGATAAGTGGCAGATGCAAACTTTTTATGGTTTGATGAAAAGCGATAATTTTGAGGATGAAAATGATAATGTGGTAGCAGCAGATTTTGATTTTGACCTTCTTACATCTTTAAAAGTCGGAGCAAATTTCACAATGCATCAAGAGCTGACTGATCCTAATCATGATCAATATAATCAGAAAAATATTTTTTCTGAAAGAATTGATTATGAAACCGATTTTTTTGAGATTTATGTAGAATATGCTTCTAGTCAAGACGATAATGATCTGAAAGGTTCCGCTTTATTCTCCAACATAACAACTTATCTCGATAAATTCACTTTAATCGGTGAATATAAAAACTATGAAAATTTCGATTCTAAAATCTCGGATCTACCTACTGCAAATTATAGTGATGAACCACTCGATGATAGCTGGCAACCCGGTTTTGACGAACAGGGTTTTATGGGAGAAATCCGTTTCTTACCGGATTATAAAAATGAATTTATCATTAATTACGCAGAAGGATGGTCCAGCGATTATAAAGTTCGACAAGCAGATTTCTTTTCCGAATTCCAGCATAGATTTGAAAACCTGATTTTCACAATTAATTATCATCATCTTGAACAAATGAATGAAAATATCAAAAACTGGAAAAAGGAACTTACTCCAGCAGTGAACTTCGATTTCGCTTTAGGAAAATTTCCCATCATAATTAAAACAGAATATCAATACATCGAAAAAGAACAGGGAACTGCGACCAAATCGCATTATGAACCAAGAATTCAAACTGATGTCTCCTATGATAAATACTCTTTTTCATTAACAGTAGAAAACCAGATCGGTCAATCTGCTGAAGGAGAGGACAATGAATTCTGGATTGGTGGAGAATTCGCTGTTAATATTTTTAATAATACTGACTTGAGAATTTTCGGAGGTAAAGAGAAAGGCGGTAAAATCTGTCGTAATGGTGTGTGTCGCTATCAATCCGAATTTGAGGGCATTCGAGTTGAAATCACAACCTCGTTTTGATTTAAAAAACCTTGAAAACGGTTTACAATCAGAGAAATTCTTTCGAATGAACCTTTTCAATGGTTGAATGTGAAATCAAATGAGTTATGTATAATTAGGTGTTTTGAGAATAATGAGGAAAAATCAGAAAATCCAATTATTCAACTCATCCCCACAGTGAAATAAAAAAAGAGATTTCATGTGGTAAACCTAATCCCTTCTCTTGTAAAGAGAAGGGGAAAATGAAGTCATCCCTCTTTTTGAAGAGAGGGACCGAGGGTGAGTTAGAAATTGAATATTAAAACCGTTGAAAAAGTATAGTGGGGAGAGAATACTTTTAAACTTTTTCAAGGTAGAAAATAGGAGAAAAAAAATGAAAAAATTACTATTTGTTTTATTTACTGTTTTTTGTATGAATTTGCTTTTTGCCGAACTGGTGGTCGATATCCCCTTTGATTTGGATATTATCGGTGATTCATTCGCGGCTACCGGTCCATACGAATATGAATCAGATTGGATTACTGCAACTAATACAGGTTCAGAGACTTATACATACACTTTTTTATATACATTTGAAAACTTACCTGCTGGCTGGTTGCTTAGTGTATGTAATCCTACTGCATGTTTTATGCCAAATTATCCTGCTCCCATCGTACTCGGTCCCGATGAATCTGAACAGATTCACATCATTATTTCTGTAACAAGTACAGGTGGATTTGTTTTTAATTTTACTTTTGACGAAGGAGACTTAACTGAACCTTTGAGTTTTGATTTTACTTTCAATACAGAAGATAATGTTGGAATCGAAAACGAATCTCAAATTCCTGTTTCTGAAGTGGAGCTTTATCAAAATTATCCAAATCCTTTTAATCCAACAACAACGATTTCTTACAATCTAACTGAGGAAGAAGCAGAAACTGCTTCTATTGAAATCTTTAATCTTAAAGGACAATTAATAAAATCCTTTACAAATTTGACGGTTTCAAATAGTTTTGGCTCTGTTGTTTGGGATGGCTCAGATGATAGAAATAATTTTGTTTCCAGCGGAATCTATTATTACAAGTTAAATAGTGTCTTAAGTTGTTCTTTAAAAAGAATGACATTAATAAAATAAAGGAGGTAGAGAGATGAAAAAAAAACGCTCTTTAATGTTAATTACACTTCTCTTTTTCACAGCAAGTATATTTGCATCCCAAATGTGGGTTGTAGGAGAAATTTTCACGCAAACATGGTGAGGTTACTGCCCAATAGCGCGGGCCGCTATGGCAACAATGTGGGATGATCCTGCAACTTACCCTTATTTTATTCCATTGATCTGGCAGGGTGACGGACCCAATCCCAGCCCAGGTTACAGCACCAGAGGTAGTATGTATGGAGTTAGCGGTATTCCACATTGCCAATGGAATGGAAGTCAAAACTATATTGGTGGTGGAACAAGTACACTACCGGCTTACATCAATCTTTACAATAGTATCTCTAATGAAAACAGTCCAGCAGAAATGACTCTTGAGTTGAACACGAACGCTCAAGGTCAACTTGCATTTCTATTGGATGTAGCTCTAACAGATGATATCACAACCACGAACAATCAGATCGTTTATGTTCTTACACACGATTGGGAACCAGGACAAATGCCGGATTATTTTGCTTCTGTAATTTTGTATGAACAGGAACCGTTTGACCTTACTTCCACGGGTCAAACCGGAAGTTATGAATATGCTTTCGATATGGCAGCTAATTGGGATCTTTCGAAGATGAAAGCCGTAGCTATGATCCAGACGTTTTCTGGAAATCACAAAGTTCATCAAGCTGCAATCACCGATTTCACCGGTCTTCTTCCGATGTTTACAAGTAATGTAACAGAGGGTCCAGCTTCTTTGGGAGTTCAATTCACCAGTAATTCCTTTCCAATAACCGGTATTGATTCCTGGGAATGGGATTTTGATGGAGATGGCACATTTGATAGTACTTCAGAAAATCCTTATCATTTATATGATACTGTAGGAACATACGATGTAACTTTAAGAATTGGTGTTGCTGGAGAATATGAGGAAACTACTGTTGAGGATTATATTACTGTAAATGATGGTTCAAATATCTCAGGAGACCTTTCCGGAATTTGGAGCTCAGTCTATAATCCATATGTAATTACTGATGATGTAGAAATATCTGAATTTGATTATCTTATGATTCTCCCCGGAGTTCAGATAAATTTTGCAACAGATAATCTGTTCACCATTAAAGGGCAATTAATTGCAGATGCATCATCCAATGTTGAAGAACCAATTATTTTTACTTCTGATGATGGATGGGAAGGATTGAAATTTAGTAATACACAAACAGATAATCAAATTAAAAATTGTCATTTTTCAAACTCAAATGTTAGTGCGATTACTATCGAAAATGATTCTTATGTGGATATTATCGGCAATGTCTTCACTGAAAACAGTAGCTCCGCAACAGGTGCTGCCATCGATGTTTCATCTTCAGACAATGTCTTCATCTCACAAAATATTATCGCTAATAATACGAGCTCAAATCTTACTGGTGGAATTGCCTGCATTAACTCGAGTGTTGAAATTTCCAACAATATAATAGTGAATAATTCCGGAACTTACGGGGCATTCAGTTTGAAGAATGGTTCTGATGCTCTTCTGGTAAACAATACTATTACTAATAATGAATCAACTAATCCAAGTCCATACCTGTTCTTTATCTTCAATGCTATGCCAACCATAAAAAATTGCATCTTAATTGATACAGGCACAATGTTCTTCGCTCCTTTTGGAGATCCTGATGTAACCTACACATGTATCACAGGTGGATTTACCGGAGAAGG
>JABMPU010000216.1 GCA_013203665.1 Armatimonadota bacterium | reverse complement strand
TGGTTAGATATTTCTCCCACATTCGGTTTTGTTGAATCCGGACAAACTGAAACTATTACCCTGGATGTTTCCACAGCGGAACTTTTTTCAGGTGATTATCTTTGTAATCTCCGAATGTCTACTAATGATCCTGAAGCTAATTCAGTAACAATTCCAGTAAATCTTACTGTTGTGTCTCAAATGCCGGATATCGCAGTTTCTACAGATTCTCTGGATTTCGGAGTTGTGATCATTGGCTCTGACAGTCTAAACACATTGATCGTAACGAATACTGGAACTCTAACTTTATCAGTTACTAATGTTTATACAAATACAGATGAGTATTCGGTGAACTTAATAGAGTTCAGCTTGGAACCTGAAGAAAACCAGGTTTTGGAAATTACTTTTGCTCCCGGTTATGAAGGTGTGATCCTGGATACCTTATTCATTGAAAGCAATGATCCGAATAAACCTGTATATCCGGTTTCATTACAAGGAGAAGGAGCACCATTGGTAGATATCGGAGATGACAATATTCCATTAATTACAGCTTTAGGGAAAAACTATCCTAATCCCTTTAATCCGCAAACAACCATAAATTTTGCTCTGCATGAACCTGCTTTTACCAGAGTTGAGATTTTCAATATCAAAGGTCAGAAGATAAAGACGTTGATCAATGAATTTCTGGAAGCAAGAAATTATCAAATTACCTGGAATGGAACAGATGATTCTGAAAGCTCGGTTGCGTCCGGAATCTATCTTTATAGAATGAGTGCGGATAAATTTTCCGAGACAAGAAAAATGCTTCTTGTCAAATAACTGAGATATCAAAATTTGTCTCAAATATTGTCTAAAAAAGAAAAAAAAATAAATTAGGAGTTTTTATGAGAAAGTTATTTTGCTTATTGATAATACTTTGGGTTGCTGTTGGGCACGCTCAGGTTCAATGGCAGGAAGATGGAATTTCAATTAGGCAGGGAGTTAACATCGAATGGTTCAGAGCTGCTGCAACAGTTGCTGATGGAAGTGTAATTTATGTCTGGTCCGACACACGTCTGGGAGACCGTGATGTTTATGCTCAAAAAGTAGATGTGGATGGAAATCATTTGTGGGAAGAAGATGGAGTTTTGATAAACGGTGTTATCAACAGACAGGAAGATATTGTGATCATCGAATCCGGTGATAATGAAGTTGTGGTTGCCTGGGTAGATTTTCGCTATGAAGATGCCGGTGATATTTTTGCTCAGAAACTGGATGCTGATGGCAATTTGCTCTGGGATGAGGAAGGTGTTCCTTTATGTCTGGTAGAGGATGTACAGATTTCATTGAATATCGTTACCGACGAAAATGGGGGAGCATTTATCATCTGGCTTGACAGTCGTAATACCGGCGGAGTTGATATTTATGGAACTCACATCCTTTCTTCAGGTGATATTTCTTCAGGTTGGGATATGAATGGAAATGCAATTGCTAATGCCAGTGGAGACCAGGGACAGCATACTTTCTGGGAAGATGGAACTGGAGGAGCGATCGTAGTTTGGAGCGATAAACGAGAAGCTGATAATGAGAACCTGTATATGCAGAGACTTGCTGGTGACGGCACCCAATTGTGGGCTACAGGCGGTGCAATACTTTGTAATGCTCCCGATGTTCAGGAATCACCCAAAATGACTCCGGACGGTTCTGGAAATTTCATTATATCCTGGCGTGATAAACGAAATGAAAACTTCGGTGATATTTATGCTCAGAGAATCGATTTAAATGGTGATTTTTTATGGGGAGCTGGTATTGAAATCTATGTGGGTTATGGATTTCAAGGAAATCCCAGGATAACAAAAGCCTTTGATCAGGGGGCGATAGTTGCCTGGGAAGATGGAAGAAATGATCCATTTTATAGAGATATTTATGCTCAGAAAGTTGATATTGAAGGTAATTTACTCTGGCAACCAGAAGGTAATCCTATATGTGTAGAAATTTTTCATCAACTAAATCCAAGATTAACCGGTAATGATGCTGGTGGTTGCTGGATTGTATGGGATGATGCCAGAGGGGAGGGATATCCGCTTGTTGATATTTATGTTCAAAAAGTTAATTCAGATGGAACCATTCAGTTCGATGTTAACGGGAAAGTGCTTTGTAATGCATTCGGGGAACAATTCTCTCCTTTGATAAAAAGAAATACAAATGATGAGGTTTTTGTGAGTTGGGGAGATAATCGCGATGGCTCTACAGGTATTTATTTGCAAACAATGAATGTTGATGGTCAAATTCAATTAACTGAAAATGGTGAAATAATTTATTATGGTCTTTGTGGAGATGCCAATAATTACCAGTTTCTGGCAAACAACTACAAACCTGTTATAATATGGGAGGATACTCGCTTTGGAATTACAGGTATTCAAATTTTTTACCAGGTTCTTAATAGTGATGGGACTATCGATTTTGTTGAAAATGGTATTCCTTTTACGGCAATGACTGGTTATGACCAAGGACAATTGGACGCAACACTTTATCCGGGTTCTAATTGTATTGCAGCAGTCTGGGAGGAAACTAGAGGTGATTTCCAACAAATCTATGCTCAAGCTGTTGAGATAAATGGCAATTCTCTCTGGGATGTAAATGGATTACCGGTTGGTGAATATGTTAGTGCTCACCAGGAATTACCACAAATATCAGTGAAAGAAGATAATGGTGAATTGGATTATTATGTTGGCTGGTCAGATTTCAGGGATTGGGGATTTAATATTTATGGACAAAAAATTAATAATGGCACATTACAATGGGGTACAGGGGGTACAGAAGGTAAGCTGATTGCTTCTCCTACAGAAAATGATAAGTTAAAAGATATTGTTGAAAACTTCTATATCTGGCAGGGAGGTTCATGGACAAATATTGATATTTATATAAAACTGGTAGATGAAGATGGAAATACAGCACCGGGCTGGACAGATGATGGACTTGCGATTTGTACTGCAGAAGGCAAACAGCAAAATCCGCGTGGTACTCTTGTTCCGGAAGGAATCTTTGTTGTCTGGGAAGACCTGCGTGGAGATTCTTTATCATCTATGGATATCTACGGGCAAATCATTACCTATGATGGAAACATTCTCTGGGAAGAAAACGGCAAACAACTTGTGGGTCTTGATAATGAACAGATGCCGACAAATTCCGTATACAATGACGGAATTATTACGGTTTGGGAAGATTTCCGTTCAGGCTTATATTATGATGTTTATCTTCAAAAGTATGATGAAAATGGAGACGAACTCTGGCAAACAGGTGGAATCGAAGTAGCTGCGAAAGATAGCGATCAAACCACGCCATTCTTAATTTCGGTTGGAGATAGTCTTCTGGTTTTCTGGCAGGATTACTGTGCCGGGTCAAATTCGGATATTTATTCACAACTCATAAATGCTGATGGTGAACTGCAATGGAGTACTGATGGCGAAATAATCTGCGATGCCATTAAAAACCAGGATACACCACAAGCTGTTACTGATGAAGAAGAAGTCTATGTTATCTGGCGGGATATGCGCTCCAGTGGAAAAACCGATATTTACAATATTTATGCTCAAAAGCTTTTTGAATCGGTCAGTGCTGATGATGTCTGTCCTCAACAACATCTCATTCTAAAACAAAATTATCCGAATCCGTTTAACCCGGAAACAACAATCAATTTTACATTACCAAACGGAACAGAAAAAGCATCTCTTGCTATTTACAACATCAAAGGACAAAAAGTAAAAACATTTGAGCTTCCACAATCTGAAGTCCAAAATCCGAATTGTATAGTTTGGAATGGAAAAGATGAACAAGGAAATAATGTATCCAGTGGAGTTTATCTGTATCAACTGGAAAGTAAAAATTTCCAATCAAAAACAAGAAAAATGGTTTTGATGAAATGATGAAAAAAACAATAATACCTTATCTGGTTTTATTTACAATAAGTTTGAGTGCTCAGGTCAGTTTGGATCCTTATTATCATACATATGATGAGATAAAAGCAGAGATTGATTCACTTCAAATTCAATTTCCCAACCTGGTTTTTGTGGATTCGATAGGAGTTACCAATGGTGCTCCCTATCAGGAACCGCTGCCTATCTGGGCAGTAAAACTCTCTGATAATGCTGCTGTTGATGAAGATGAACCAGCGGTTTTGTTTGTTGGTCAATGTCATGCCGAAGAAGTTCTGGGTGTGGAAATCACCATGTATATGATCAATGAGATTTTAGAGAACCGCTTTTATGAACCGTATTGCATCTGGTTATCCGAACTTGAAATCTGGTTCGTTCCCTCTATAAATCCGGAAGGTCTGGAAGTTGTAATGGATGGCTGGGATACTGCTTTTCGTAAAAATAAACGGGATTGTAATGAAAACGGAACATTTATCGAGGGTATCGATTATGAACCAGGTCCTGGATACGACAGAGATGGCGTGGACATAAACCGCAACTATTCTTTTAACTGGGTTCATGGAGATTCTCTCTGGGCTCCCGGAGGAGAAGAATTGTGGGATTATTATCGAGGTCCTGATCCTTTTTCCGAAGGTGGAACTCGAGCTGTTCGAGATTTAGCAGAAGAACAGCATTTCATTTATTCGATAAACTGGCATTCTTCACGAAGTGGGAATTACTCTGAAAAAGTTTATTACTCTTTTATGTGGGATGGAGAGAAATATGCTGAAGATATTGCAGTGAATCAAATAATCGGTGAAACAGTTGCCGGACTTATAGAAAATGAAACTGGAACCGGATATTACGAACCATCTGCATCTCAGGGAAGAAAAGGAAATGCTCACGATTGGTTTTATCAGGCTCACAGTACAACTCAACTTTTAATCGAATGTGGAACATCTAATCTGCAACCTCCTGCTCCAATAGTTGAAGATACTTGTGAGAGATGCAGTATCGGAGCTTATTGGCTGATGAACAGGGTGCTTGGTTATGAAACGGATGCTGCTATGTTAACCGGTCATATTACCGATGCCAATACCGGAGAACCTTTAAAAGCAGAAATCATCGTAGAAGAACTTTCAGCTTCCTATTTTGCTCCGCGTAAGTCTGATGAACTTTTTGGAAGATTTTGGCGAGTTTTATTACCCGGAACTTATAATCTGAAAGTCATAAAAAAAGGATATGAAGAACAAATTATAAATAATGTAACAATAAATAATTCAAGCTGGACAAACCGGAATATCCAGATTATTCCTTTGGAGGAAGTTAATGTTACCGGAAATGTTTATTGCAACAGCGTTCCCATACCTGCTGAGATTGTAATATTCGATGTGGAAAATGATACTATCCAAACCACAAATGGAGCATTTGATTTTGCAACCTTTGAAGGTGAACACCAGGTTTTAATTACTTCGGATGGATGTGTGCCGTTTGTGGAAACTGTGAATTTTACTTCTGGTACTTATGATTTGATTGCTAACCTGCTACCGGAAGTGGTTCTATTTCATGATAATTGGGAAACAGGATTTGCTCAGTGGGAAGTTTTTGGAGATTGGTCATTAAGTTCCGATGCTTTTAATGGTGCATATTCTCTATCAAATCATTCCGGATTATTCTATTCTCATGATCTGGATGATTATATTTCTTTGATAAATCCTGTTAATTTGAATGGAGCAGCAGATGATGTTGTTCTGTATTTCTGGCAGAAATATTACACAGAACATGATAATGATATCTGTTCGATTGAAGCTTCGATCGATGGAATTGTTTGGGACGAACTCGCTGCATTTTCCGGTATTAACGATTACTGGCATCGAGTTGTTGTCTCACTTGCAGATTACATCGATAATCAGGTCTATTTGAGATTCAGGTTTGTAAGTGATGAAACTTTGAATGATCCGGGTTGGAAAATCGATGGCATCAAAGTTATATCTTCAGAGGGAATTGCTTCTTCTGAAATTCCAACTGTTACAAAATTATTTGGAAATTATCCTAATCCGTTTAATCCAAGTACAACAATAACCTTTTCTACCACAGAGAGCACAGAGCGAAGCCTGGCTTTTAACGGAAACACGGAGATTATTGTCTTTAATTTGAAAGGACAGAAAGTTAAGACTTTGATAGATGAATCATTACCAGCAGGTTACCATTCAGTAATCTGGAACGGTACGGATGACAAAAATAAAGCTGTGGCAAGCGGTATTTATTTTTATAAATTAAAAACAAAAGATTACAGCAAAGTTCGCAAGATGCTGCTGTTGAAATAATTTCAGAAACCTTGCGAACGGTCGAGGAACGAGACGTTCAAAATCAGCAGAAAAATTGTCTTTCTGAGGAAAACTTACGAAGGCAGACTTGCGAAGAATCTATCTGTTAAGAGTTCCTTCGTGGGTTCGAGAGAGTAGAATTCCTCAGGATGACAAAAAAAATATAGTGGAGAAAATTATGAAAAAGATTATCACTTTATCGTTGTTTTTGTTAATATCAACGTCAATGATTATAGCAATCTTATCTTATGAAAATAGAGGAAAAGAGATTCTTATTGAATTCGAAAATAATGATATTAGATTAAATCAGGAAAGTATTTCAAAGATATTTGCTTTGCCATCACAAAGTGTGGAAATTGAAGCAACATTTTGTGAAATTGAAGTATATTCTCATGATGGGAATCTCATCAGGAACGAAATAATCGATGGCAGATCTAAAATTGAAATTGTCAGAAGTTTCGTGATGCGGGAATTATTTGCTCATCAGCTAAACATTAAAATAATCGAATCTGACGACACTGAAACTTCTGTTCTTAAGAAAATAAATTTTACAATTAAACCCAAACTTGAAGTAACACCTTCAAATAAGATTTCGTCTGCTTTCCTTCCGCTTTACCGTCAAATAATTGAGAACTTTGATTCTTCATATCTCAGGAATTCTCAGATCGTTCCATCCAATATGCTGATTATTACTCGTTCCAATTTGAATGATTATTTAATTGATCTGGTGCAATGGAAAAATGCCAAAGGGATTTCCACAGAAGTTGTATTTTTAGATTCAACCGGCTTTACCAGCATAGCCATAAAGAATTACATACAAAATGCATACAACACTTGGGAAAATCCCCCGGATTATGTTTTATTAATTGGAGATGTGGATTCACCTTACACAATCCCTTCATTTTATATAAGTTCAGCAAATAATGTCACAGATCTTCCTTACACGCTTTTGGAAGGAGATGATTATTTCCCGGAGATGCTTATTGGTCGCTTATCTGTAGATTCTCCTGTTGAATTGATGACCATGGTTGATAAAATCTTAACTTATGAAAAAACTCCGTATATGGATGATACGGGCTGGTTCAAAAGTGCTCTTTTACTTGCCGGGAATTATGCCAGTTCTCCTCCCATTCCCACAACTCCGGTCAAAGTTACAAAATGGTTAAGAGATAAAATGCTGAATTACGGTTATACAGATATTTTGGAGATTTATTATCCACCCAATCATTATGCTCAACCGGAAATTATCATAGATATCGATGATGGAGTGGGATTTGTAACATATCGAGGATGGGGAGATGCACATGGCTGGCATTATCCTCATTTCAAAATACAAGACATCGATAATTTGGATAATGGACCTCAATTACCGGTTATCACTTCCATTGTTTGTAATACCGGTGATTTTGCCAATAGTGTGGATCCATGTTTTGGTGAACAGTGGCTTCGAGTAGGTTTTCCCGGTCTGCAAAAAGGTGCAGTTGCTTTTGTAGGACCTTCTGATCTGCATACCAGTACAAAATTTAATAATGCGATTTTTTCCGGCTTTTATGCAGGTTTACTCGATGAGGATATTTTCACTTTCGGAACCGCTGTTCTCAGAGGTAAATTGGAATTATTTAATAATTTTCCTTTGAATCAAGATCCTGGAGATGATGTTGAATTCTATTTTCATGTTTACAATATTCTCGGAGATCCATCACTTACAATGTGGACGACTGTTCCTGAAGTAATAAACTATGATCTACCGGAGGAAATCAGTATCGGCACAAATTATCTCGAAATTGTTCTTCCGGATTTTGATGGAGGAATCGCTACAGCAATCAAAGAAGATGAATTTATTGAAACAAAAATTATTGAAAATGGATATGCATTATTAAACCTGAATTCCCAAACTGAAGGTGAAATTCAAGTCACACTTACGAAAGCAAATTATCATCCCATTATTGAAACTGTGAATGTGATCTCAGAAAATATCGATGTGGGACTATTTGATTATGAAACAAGTTCGATGGTAGCTCCCGATGAAGTTATTCAGCTTTCTTTAACTCTGAAGAATTTCGGCTCTCAAACCGCAAATTCTGTAACTGCTGAATTGACTTCTGATAATCAATATGTAAATATTATCAGCAGTACTGCTAATTTTGGAAATATTGAACCTAATGCGACTTCCACTCAGGATTATGAACTTGAAATATTACCTGATTGCCCTGATAATGAAGTCATGCACTTTGATCTGAATATCTCAACCGGAGCAACTGCAAAGTTTGAGCTTGTAGCAAACGGCTTAATCCTTGAAGTTATGGAAGTTACAATCGATGATGCAAATGGGATTCTGGAACCTGGTGAAACTGCAGATATTATAATTTCGGTTTTGAATAGCAGCTCTGTGGATGCAACCAATTTGGAAGCATCTCTGACTGCTTATAGTACTGCACTTCAAATTAATTCGGGTTCAGTAAATTTTGGAACTATTAATTCAGGTGAAACCGGAACAGGAACTTTCGAGGTTACTGTTTATCCGGATTGTTTCGTAGGTAGAAATATCGGCTTTGAATTGATATTTGAAGATGAAAATGGAATTGACGCAACTTCATATTTTAATATTGAAATTGGAATAGTTGATAACACAGCTCCTACAGGTCCGGATAATTTCGGTTATTTTGCTTATGACAGTTTTGATACAGGTTATGCTGAATGTCCTACCTATCAGTGGTATGAGATTGACCCTGATTTAGGTGGAAATGGAAATGTCATATTAATGGCTGATGATACAACACACACCGTAAACCTGCCGTTTGATTTCAAATATTACGGAACTGAATTTGACAGTATTTCGATTTGTTCTAATGGTTGGATTTCTTTTGAGACCACCTGGATGGACAATTTCCAAAATTGGAACATTCCTGCAGCTTTAGGTCCATACGGAATGGTTGCACCTTATTGGGATGATCTTATCGGTGAAACTTATATTGTTAATGATACTATTTATCATTATGATATGAGGATTTGCTATTTATTTGAGTCAACAGAAAATATTTTCATAATCGAATGGAATGAGTGTGTAAACAATGATGATGATGTATCAGTGGAAAAATTTCAGATTGTGCTTTTTGATCCGGCATTTTATCCAACAGCAGACGGGAATGGTGAAATTCAGTTCAACTATCATACCATAAATAATCCTGATTCAAATGGTAATTTTTCTACGGTTGGAATTGAAAACCTGACACAATCCGATGGTGTTTTATATACTTTTGCTAGTATCTATCCTGCCAGTGCCACGGAGCTTGAAAATAACCTGGCAATCAAATTCACAACCACTCCTCCGGATGAATATTTATCCAATGATAATGAGATTATTCATATTTCTGATTTTGAGCTTATGCAAAATTATCCCAATCCTTTCAATCCGACCACAACGATTAAATTCACCACCGAGAGCACCGAAGAAAACACCGAATTAATTATTTATAACATCAAAGGTCAGAAAGTGAAAACTTTCTCAAATCTCCAAATCAACAAATCTCCAAATCAACAAGTAGTGTGGAACGGAACAGATGATAATAATAATCCTGTTACTTCAGGAATTTATTTCTACAAATTATCAGCAGAAGAAAAAACAGCAGTGAAGAAAATGTTGCTTCTGAAATAGTCTTTAGGAAATTTCTGCTAAATGTCAGCTCTGATAATTGGAGTAGTGTTATTTTTGATTTACAGTTTGTATGAATATAGGCAGCATCACATCTTCCGCAGACAGATTCCAACAATTATTCATATTAATGGAACTCGCGGAAAATCGAGTGTAACCAGGCTAATAGCCGCCGGTTTGCGAGCTGGAGGGAAAAAAGTTCTGGCAAAAACAACTGGTTCTGCTCCCAGACTTATTTTTGAAGATGGTTCGGAAATACCTATTATTCGCTATTTTGGTGCAAATATTAAGGAACAACTTAAAATCATCAAATATGCAGCAAAGAGAAAAATTGATATTTTAGTTTTGGAATGTATGGCTGTTACACCGGAATACCAGTGGGTAAATGAGCATCAAATGGTTCAATCTGATATTGGAGTGATCACGAATTCACGCCTGGACCATCTTGATGTAATGGGACCTGGCATTAGAAATGTGACTCTATCTTTGTGTAATACAATTCCTCATAATGGCGTGGTTTATACCGGCGAAAAAGAGATGTTTCCCTTGATGGCAAAAGAAGCAGAAAAGAATAATTCCGAACTTGAATTTGTAGATTCTCAAAACATTACAGATAACGAAATAAAAAGATTTTCCTTTATTGAACATAAAGAAAATGTGGCTTTAGCTCTAAGAGTCTGTAAAGAATGCGGTGTGGAAAGAAAACAGGCATTAGATAATATGTATAATGCAAAACCTGATATTGGGGCAACGGAAATCTTCCAAACAGAATATAATCATAAAGATATTTATTTTGCACACTCTTTTGCAGCAAATGATCCGGATTCAACTAAGTTCCTGATAAATTATGTGAAAAAACTTCATCCTCATATAGAATCCATTGCCATCGTTTTGAATACTCGGGTTGATAGAATGTTTCGCTCTAAACAGCTTGTAAAAATGATTTCAGAGATAAAGCACGATGAATTATTCTTGATCGGTCAGCAGACCAATACGATAAAATCTTATGCTCGCAAACATTCGCTTCCTGTTAAGATCACAGATTTGGGTTGGACTGATGGAGATGCACTTTTAGAAGAAGTAACCAAAATTTCCGCCAAAGAGATTCTATTATTTGGAATTGGCAATATTGGTGGAAATGGTGGAATTATAGTTGATTATTTTAGAGAAAGGAATTTATAAATGGTTGAAGTAGCAATTGGGCTTGGAGTTTTGATAAGTTTATTTTTCCTGGAAACGTTTGGTACTGCTGCGGGTGGAATTGTTGTAGCTGGTTATGTGGCAATATATTTACACCATCCATGGACAATTATTGCCACGCTTATCATCAGTTTCCTGGTATATTTGATAGTTAAATTTCTTGGTAAATTCATGTTTATATATGGCAGAAGAAGAATGGTGATAACAGTTCTTCTCGGTTTCATATTTGGATGGATAGCACGAACATACGGGATTTTTACAGGCTTTCCATCGAATTATCCTGTAGGCGTTATTGGCTATATCATTCCCGGTTTGATTGCAAATTCTATGGAACGACAGGGCATCATCCGAACTGTGACTGTAATGTTCATAGCAGCAGTTATTGTCAGATTGATTTTAGTTCTGATTTTTGGTGGGAAATTATTTGTATGATGAACTGCAATGAAAACAATCAAGAATGTCTTTCTGAGGAAAACTTTCAAAGGCAGACTAACGAAGAATCTCTCTGTTATGAGTTCCTTCGTGAGTTTGAAAGAATAGAATTTCTCAGGATGACAAAATAAGTAAATAATAGAGAATAATTAATTTAAGGAAAGGATATGTTTGTTCCAAGCTCAAAATCTAGAAGAAGTTTATTATTACTCTTTGCAGTGAGTATAGTATTATTTATCTGGGTTGAAACAAGTCGTGTTTTTCTGAGGGAAAAATATTTCTCAGAAAAATTGGCAGCAGCACAATTGATGCAGAATGCAATGAAAGTAATTAAGGATTACAGAATTGCTCAAGGTGTATTTATTGAAGAACTGAATGATCCCAATAGAACTGCCTTAATTGGCGAGAAGGAAACCCTTATCACAACTGATAGAGGTAGTTTAACCGCTAAACTTACAAGTTTGAATCCGAATTTTGCAGCAGTTATTATTGATTTATTTAAAAAGACAAAATTGAGAAAAGGAGATAAAGTAGCTTTTAGCTGCACCGGTTCTTTCCCAGCTCTGAATATTGCTGTGATGAGTGCTGCCAAAGTTCTGGATTTGGATTTGATAATGATATCTTCGGTTGGTGCTTCCATGTTTGGCGCCACAGACCCGGATTTTACCTGGTTGGACATGGAATCAGTTCTTAATGATAATGGAATTTTTCAATATAAGAGTGTTGCCACTTCGATCGGTGGTGGAAGAGACCTGGGGCGTGGTTTAAACAAAACCGGCAGAAATCTGATTATCGAAGCAGCTCAAAGAAACGATATCTTTCTTATACAAGAGAATACATTGGAACAAAATATTTTATCAAAAATGGGAATTTTCAGCTCAAAAGGTAAAATAAAATTATACGTAAATGTCGGAGGTGGTCTTTCCAGTCTGGGAAATGCAATTAATGGGCGATTGGTAAAACCCGGTTTTCATAGGTACATAAATCTGAAAAACATTCCTTTGAAAGGCACAATGTTTCTTTTTGCAGATATTGGCGTTCCTGTAATTCATCTTTTAGATGTTATCAGCATTGCAGAAACTTATGAACTGCCAATTGCACCGGATCCATTGCCAAAACCCGGCAATGGACGTGTGTTCCTGGATGAAAGATATAACATGAATATTGCAGCTATTTCATTGGCAATAATCGTGATTTTGATTTTAGCAGTAATATTTTTTGATCACAAATATCTTACACTGAAAGAAGATGAAAAAATTATGTAACCGTTCAGAGTTCTGAATTATGGTTTCACGAGTTTACTTTGGGAAGTTTTTACTTTGATTCTTGTTTGTGGAACGAGATAGATGAATTTGAAAACAAGAAGGATTATCCGTAAAATGCCGTTTCGAGTTGTAAGGAGCTTGCGACGACGACTCGAGGTAGC
>JABMPU010000215.1 GCA_013203665.1 Armatimonadota bacterium | reverse complement strand
TTGTAATTTGGCTTTTAACCAATACCAAAATATAAACTTGTGAGTATTTATGCTACATATTTCTTAATCTTTTTTTCACATATTATGCAGGCTCGTCTCCTGCGAAACTTGAGTTAAAGTAAAAAAGGAGAAGAATCATGTTACAAAGAATTTTGCTTGCATTGATCATTGTAATTTTTGCTATTAATTACATTTATGCAGAGGAAAGTTGGTTGGATTTTACCAACATTACTCCGGAAGCACCAACAATTGATCTGAATAATTCCACCACTCAAAATGTTGCTTTTCAGGTAGAAGTACCGGGAATGAATTTTAAAGAAGTGGTAGAAAGCGGAACAATATATCAGAGAGCCAATATACCAGACTGGGTTGTATTAAATGAAACAGGCAAACCGGAACTTCCTGTTATCCGGCAACTGATAGCCATTCCGGAATGTGATGATGTTAATTTATCTATTAATGTAACCAATGATATGTATTTTGATAATTACTATATTTATCCTGCACCCGATTATGAACAGATACAAAATCCGGATCAAACCGTGTATATGGCAGAAGTTTTTGCAAAAGACGAAACTGCTTATAATATCAATCAATTCTTTCCAGAGGTTACAGCGGAGATAAAAGAAATTGGCTATCTCAGAGAACAAAAAATCGCTGAGGTATGGATTTATCCTGTTCAGTTTAATCCTGTTACACAGCAATTAAAAGCAAACACAAATTATGAGATAGAACTTTCTTTTGATAATCCAATTTCTGATGTAAATTTAAATACAGGTATTTTCAATAATGTAAGTTCAAGTTCTTTATTGAATTATGTTTCAAGTGGAATCAGTGCCTCTGTAAATGTTAGAGCAGAAACTTCCGGAAATGTGGAATGGCTCATAATTGATGATACATCCGGACTTATCACGGCAGATTATATAATTATAACTGCTGATGAATTCTTTGATATCAATAACCATAATCCTGATATCGAAGCCCTTGCTAATCACCGGGCTGCATATAACGGTTTTGATGTGGCAATTGTAAATGTTGAAGATGTTATGAATGTTTATCCCGGTGACCCTCCTCATCCAGATTATGATAATGAACAGAAGATACGCAATTTTGTCAAAAGTGTTTACGAGAATGGCACTGCTAATCATACCTTAGATGGCAAATTGGCGTATGTTCTCTTAATTGGCGATACTAAAGAAGAAGAACCCGAACCAATGCCTACATCTTACGAAGTATTTCCATCTGATTATTACTATAGCTGTGTAACTGAATCTAATGGTATTTATGATGACTTAGGAGATTTATATCTTGGCAGACTTTGCACGGGAGATGTAACAGAACTGCATAACATAGTTGAAAAAACAATAAGCTATGAAACAGAAGCAGATTTTTATGATTGGAAAAAAAATATCCTGCTTACTGCTGGCGACTTCGGACCTCAAGGGGGTAATGTACATAATTATCTTACTAACTATTTTAATTATTTGGATAATGAATTAATTCAGGATAGTTATAATGTAACGCAAGTGAAACAATACGAGATTGGTCATGCTGCCGCCCAAGCAGCAAATGTGGAAAATATGAATAACGGCGATTTAATTGCAAATTACTTTGGGCATGGCGGAGTAACAGTTTGGCAATCTTTTACTCCAACACAGTTTAACCAGCTTACAAACGAAGATAAACAGATGTTTGTCATAAGTTTGGGCTGTAATACCGGTTATCTGGATCATAACTACTTAGAAAATTGTATGGGTGAATATTTCACTAATGCTATTGATAAAGGTGCGATTGGTTTTTTAGGTGCTACACGATTAACAGGTGTACCCGGTAACAGTAATTTTATGGAAAAACTTCATGAAGCTTTTTGGCAAAATATGTCCTTTATCGGGGGTGAATTTGTTTTGGAAGGAAAAATTAATTGCTCCTTATATGAAGATGAAAGTAGATATAAATATATTTATTTTGGTGATCCTGCAATAAATCTTATGGCAGAAGGTTATTTGGTTACTGAAAATACAGAAATATCCGGCGATGATTTGGTATTGAATTCAACCGTATATGTTACAAATAACGCCACATTAACAATCGGAGAAAATTCTGTAATCTATCTCCAGAATGGATCAAAAATAGTAGTTGAAGAAGGAGCAACACTTTTTATCAATCCTGGTGTAAGTATCTACTGTAGTGAAGGTTCAAAGATAAAAGTCGAAGAAGGTGGTAGTTTTATTGCAATTGGTACAGAATCCGATCCTATCCTATTCGCTTCATCGGGAGAAGAGCCTTGGGTAGGAATTGAATTATGGGAAGCTGAGGAAAGCCATATATGCTATTGCCAGATAGAAAATGCAGAGACAGGTGTTCTTTTATGGTATGCAAACAATGGAACTTTCATGAACAATGAAATTAACAATTGCAATATCGGGTTACTTGCCAAAGGTGATGTATACGGATCCAGGGACATAGAACTGAATGATTTCAACAATAATCAAACAGGAATTTTTCTTCATCATATAGGCAGCCAACTTCCCAATACACAGTTTTATGTCGATCATAACACTATCGTGGGTGATGAAGGAGATGGTATCTATGTAAATAACTGCGGAAGTGAACTGTATATCGGAGATAACATAATTACCAACAACAAATATGGAATTAGTGTGGAATACTCAGATGGGTGTAAATTATGGGGATCAGATAGTGATTATTATCTAATTGAAGCAAATAATATTGGAGTCTGTTTCTTCCAGTCAACAGTAGATATGGAAGATTTAACAATTCTAAATAATGAGGATTATGGCTTAGTTTTCTTATCAGATAGTCATCCAACTATTGATAGCAACAGAATCATCAACAACGGCACAGCAGAGCTGTATTGTAATTACGGTCATCCGGTGATGGCAGATGGGCATAACGACATTGTTCATACATCTGCAGGATATTTGGGCTATCTATATCGAGATGATGTGAGGAATATTAATTGTTGTTTTAACTGGTGGGGATCAGATCCACCCGATTCGGAAAAATTCTATCCCACAGGTAATTCTTACTTCATATATGATCCTTGGGATGAATCATCTAATCATCCTTTACCTGGTGGCGGAATCGGTGAAGATAGCGATGCCAGAATTGCTTATAATAGTGCTCTGGAAGCAGAAGGAAATGAAGATTACTCGTCTGCTGCTGTTATGTATAACGACATCATCAATACTTATCCTTTAAGCGAGGAAGCATTGCTCTCTTTGAGAAGACTTTTTATTTGTGAAAAGAATGCCTATGGTAATATGTATAACCTTAAGATTTTCTATGAAGAACTTGCAAACAATTGTCCGGAAGATACGGTTTTTTGTTTACTATCTCGTAACCTTGCAATCGATTGTGATAAAGAAAACGAACTTTATGAAGACGCATTACTGCAATATAGTGACATATTGGAATCGCCTATAGATGAAGCAGATTCAATTTTCACACAGATAAATATCATGAATACACTCTTGGAGCTTGAAGGGTCTGGCAGAAACACTGTGTGTATTGAAAATTTACCCGAGAATATCAGAAGATTAAATCCTGCAGATGTTCAAGATTTTCAGATTAAAAGTAAGAACCTTTTGGATTATCTTCTAGGAGAACCTGAGCCGGAAGAAGAACCTTCAGATACATTTCCTGCTTGTGTTTCTTTGCATCGTAACTATCCTAATCCGTTTAATCCGACAACAACGATCTCGTTTTCAATTCCTGAAGAAAGCAAAGTCGATCTTTCAATTTACAATATTAAAGGGCAAAAAGTAAGGAATCTGGTTAGTGATGATTTCAAAAAAGGCATTCATTCGGTAATCTGGAATGGTGTTGATGAATCTGGTAAATCAATTGCATCAGGTGTTTATTTCTATAAGTTGAATGTAAACGGTATAACGAAACAAATCCATAAATGTATTTTAATGAAGTAATGTTTAACTTTATCAAATCAGCTCGGGAATAATCTCGGGCTGATTTTTTTTTACTTATAGAACGCTGTGGCTAAAAAATGCACACATGATAAGCGAGAAGAGAAGAAGGAAGAAACCTGTTATACAAAACCGTTATAGATTATATTTGAACTTACCGGAATCTATCCGGTAGCTACTGGGATTTTTTTGTAAGAAGTTTCTGAAACTTTTTCCAAATGATAATTTTGAAAAATTTGACAAAAATGATTGAATGTAATCTTTTGCACTTAAAGTTGAATAGTGGGTGAATTTTGTGAGGAAGAAAAAGAAAATTATTTTAGAAAGTTTAAGCTTAAGTTTTAAGTGAAAAAGCATTTGTCGATTGACAAATGCTTTTTTTAGTTTTAGCAAAATATTTAGTTGGTTCGAGATTTAGGAGTTTAAATGAGAGAACTGGAAATCCTGATTAAAATGCAGCAATGTGATGATATTATCGGAGAAAAAGAGATATTGATGCAGGAACTGCCAAGGGAATTAAGCAGCATAAAGAATGATTTGGAGATAGCAAATACTCAACTTTCTGAAACAGAGCAGAAATTGGAAGAAAATATAACGATGCAAAAATTGAAAGAATTGGATATTCAAAGCAATATTGTAAAGATTAATAAGTACAAAGAGCAACTTCTAACAATAAAAACAAATAAAGAATATAAGGCTCTTAATAGCGAGGTAAGCCACCTTGAGAACAAAAATTCTGAAACGGATGATATTCTTATAGAATTAATGGAAGAGGAAGCCAATATTCGTATTCAATTGACAGAGGATAAAAAAAAACAGGAAATAGCAAACGGTGTTTTAAAGGCAAATGAAGAGAAGCTGAATAACAAAATCAAGCAAGTTCAAAAGGAAATCGAACAAATCAGGGATGAAAGAAATGAGTTTGCGACTAAGCTTCCCAGACAGATTCTGAAAAGATATGCATCTTTAATTAAGAATAAAAATAGAAAAGCAGTTGTTTTTAATGAAAATAATGCTTGCAGTGGTTGCGGATTTAATATAAGACCACAACTTGTAATCGAGATTAATAATAAAGACAGATTGGTTAATTGTGAGAGTTGTGGAAGAATTCTGGTTGCAAAACCAGGTGATAATTAAATTGGAATAATCTGTCAAAGAAGATAAAATGTCTGCCTGACCACTACTTTGTGAGTTTTAAAAAGGAGACTTCCAAAGTAGTGGTCAGGAGGAAAGTCCGAACACCAGAGGGTAGGATACTTCTTAACAGGAAGTCCCGGTAACGGGGAGACAGCTCCACAGAAACAAACTACTCCAAAAGTACGGGGAAAAGGTGAAATGGTGGTGTAAGAGACTACCAGGTTCCGGTGTGAACC
>JABMPU010000214.1 GCA_013203665.1 Armatimonadota bacterium | reverse complement strand
TTGTAATTTGGCTTTTAACCAATACCAAAATATAAACTTGTGAGTATTTATGCTACATATTTCTTAATCTTTTTTTCACATATTATGCAGGCTCGTCTCCTGCGAAACTTGAGTTATATAAGATATATTATCTGAACCTGAAGCATATATCCCCTCTCCTTCATTATTAATTATCAGGTTATTCATTATAGAAGAATTATTATCGAAGTTGCGAATACCGCGATATGAATTATTAGAAATTATATTATTTTCAATTATGCTATTATTACATGATAAAGTTATTCCCGCACCTCCATTTGTAATAATGTTTTCATACACTTCTACTTTATAATGTGCAATTATTCCGTTTGAGCAGCTATCAATATAATTTTGTTTAATAACAACTTCAAAATCGTCTGTATTTATTGCAGCAGAGCATTCTAAAAAATTATTTTTATAAACATATACGGGACTTTCACGTAAGTGAATCCCATTATTACAGTTATAAAAATAGTTATATGCAACTGGTGTATATGATGAAATATTTACTTCATGAAAGCCAATTCCACTAGAATTTATAAACCGGTTATAAAAAATAAATGGTTTTGCACCTATGTTGTCACGACAATAAATTCCTAACCCCGGCTCAATATTATTTTCATCACTTGTAAAATAATTATTATAAATAACCGGCTCACTATTATAAAAACAATGAATACCAAAATAAAAGTTCTTAAAATAACAATTTGAAACAGTAATTTCAGCGTTACTTAATGATAGTCCTCCATAGTATGTATCACCCCCAATCAATAAAGACATCTGATATGTATATTCGATTACACAGTGTTTTAGAACAGAAGTATTGTCGCTCTGATAGTCAAAGATGATCACTCCCCACCTGCGGTCTGTTTCTTCACAGTTCTTGGTGAAAATAATACTATCCTGTGCTGTGCCTTCAGCTTTCAATTTCCCGCTTACTTTCATAAACTTTGCTTCCGAATATCCGTCCCCGTAATTATAATCACCAATAGGATATGTGGATGTATTAAATTTAACAATAGTACCCGGAAGAATGGTAAGTGTTACATTGGGATCTACAAAGATATTATCGATTACTATATAAGGATTATTATCAGGACTCCAGGTTGTATCTTCTGAAATATGCCCTTGAACATCGGTAGGGAAAAGATTTAAAGATAAAAGAATAAAGATGAAAGGAAAAAGTACTTTTTTCATTATTTACTCCGAACTCACCCCAACCCCTCTCTTAATTAAAGAGAGGGGCTAAAATGATGAGACAAAGAAAGCAAAAGGCAGACTTGCGTCTGCCTTTATATTATTCTTTGATTTGCAATGCGTTTACAAGCTTTTCAAGTAGTTCCGGTTTAGTTGCCACATCAGATGATTTCAAATACTCTCGTCTCTGCTCGAAACGGTTTTTCAGCAGCGCAACATATTCATCCATATTTTCACGCTTATCAGGATGGTATCTCTCATAATAACCAGGTAGAATTTTTTCGATAGATTCCTTTGTGGGAATCATTGCACCGGGCAGCATATCCCAATCTTCCCATTCAAGTTGTTCCATTAAGATTCCTGTTTGAAGTGTGAGAGATGTTTGCAGTTTGACATCATCGAGATCATCATCAGAAGATTTCCAGTATCCTGCAGAATTGAACGTGTAACAATCCGCTCCGGTTTCCAGAACTTTGATGAATGATTCCACATCTTTATAAAGCTCATAAACTCTAAACGGATTTGCAAAAGGTTCAAAAACTAATTTCTTGAGGTCTTCTTCCGTAACATTTTCCGCTCTGCTTCTTTTTGTGATAAGAGCTGCACCCATGGCAACTGCCAGGTATTTATCTTTATATTTATGAACCGGAGGAAGTGCTGTATCCTTCATAAGCCAGGTTAAAGCTTCCGGAAAACTGCATCTATTTACCCAGTTACCCAAAAGGTCTCGATCCAGCAGTGCTCTTCCATTTGCCTGGCGAACATCCAATCCCAGAGGTAATAGTTTTCCATTTCGTTCTATCATCGCATGATTCATAAGAGCAATCAGGTATTTCCAATCAGGATTATCAAGATCTCTGCTGTCGGTTTTATCGAATAGAGATGGTTCCCAGACACGACATACTTTATCATCTGTATCAATCTGGAAAGCATCATCGTGAAGGCAATATTTTTCGAATCCTGCAGGCAAAGTTCCTCCATTATCGATTGAGTTTGTGTGAGAAGATTTTCCTGTACCGGAGAGACCATAGAAAGTAATCGATTTCTTTTCCAAATGTTTGTATTCAGCAGCGCATCCTGAGAAATCGATTTCTTTGATACCACCGTGACAGGCAGCCATTCCCAATCTCATTCCAGATGTCCAGGCGAGGGTTAAAGTACCTTTTTTACGCTCACCGAAATAACGCATTCCCAAATTAAAAATAACGTTCTGGGTTTCATCAACCAGACCGATTTGAGGAGCACCAACATTGTGATAATAAGAATCTTCGCAGGTCCACTCATTAAATGCCACAATGATGATATCCTGAATTGGAAGAGGTTTGCTTTTTTCATATTCCTCTTTCCTCAATTCAAGAGGAGTGAAATTGCATAACCAATTGAAAACATTGCTTGCATCTGTAGTTGTAGTCACATAAGTTGCTTTTATCATTAAATCTGAATCCAAACCCAAAACAGCTTCGGCTTTTATCAAATCGTAATGTTCAAGCTGATACATTGCTTCCCGGATGTCACCTTCGACTTTCTTTTTTTCAGCTCCCGGTATTCTGTTATAGAATACTCTAGCTTTTGCTGTACGTCCAATAATCTTACCATGGCAGTCGTTAAGAACTTTTGCACCTTTTGGCAGTCCCAAACGTTCAGCAAAAGGAGGATAAATTTCCAGATCTGTAACCGCTACTCCCGGTTGCTTCTTTGCCATTTCATAAGCTTCAAGTGCATTTACTTTTCGAACTTTGGAATTTAGCATTATCGTTTCTGCCACAGCTCGAATCGAAGACATTTCCTTCAAATTCTTGTAAAACTCAATACTTGCTTTGCTTGCCATTTTTTCCTCCAACTTATTTTTTAAAACATCTAATCTAAACTGTATACAAGAATAAAAACTATTACAATCCGTCAAAGTTTTTCATTTGAATTCTAATACTATTTTTATTCTCTTTTCTAAAACACTTGTAACTCTCGTTCCCAAAGCTTTAGAACGTGAACATGAAGTACTTCACTTTTCCCTCTTTTGGAACGTTATTCCGTTATCCGGCAGTTGCCGGAGGGTTGGTAACGAGAGAAGAAATTGTTCTGCACATTAAATATAGTTTTATTAAACCGCTTTATAAGGCAGGTAAACCGGCTGGAACATCTTGCTTTTAATATGTTTTAGAAGGTTTTCCGGTCTTTTTTTCCAAGCAATGCCATTGGCATATGCAACTTCACACACAGCAAAAGCAATATGTGCTGAAATTTCTCTGATATCATTCAAATCAGGATAAACTCTACCTTTCTTCAAATCCTCTTCTTTGACCAGATTTGCTAAAGTTTTTGCTGCTATATAAAACATTGAATCCGTAATTTTTGTAGCCTGACAGACAATAGCTCCCAAGCCAACACCCGGGAAAATATACATATTGTTTCCCTGACCTGTGGCATAAGTTTTTCCTCTATATTTGATGGAATCAAAAGGACTGCCACTTGCATAAACCACGTTTCCATCAGTCCATTCATAAGCCTGGGTCGGTGTACATTCCGATTTGGATGTTGGATTCGATAATGCAAATATGATGGGAGTATCTACATGTTTTTTCATTTCACGAACTACTTGTTCATCAAATGCCCCTGTTTGTTTGCTCACACCCATTAATACTGTTGGTTTGATAGATTTCACAATTTCGAGAAGTGTTTTCTGGAGTTTCTCGTTTCTGGCATATGCAACTTTATGTTCTGCCAGTTTATCACCACGTTTAGTTGTTACGAGACCTTTACTATCGATGAACCAGAATCTTTTTCGTGCTTCTTCTTTGGATAATCCTTCTTCCATCATTCCGGCAACTATCATATCTGCAATGCCAACTGCTGCTGAGCCGGCACCCAGAAAAATGATTTTCTGTTCATTTAACTTTTCTTTGGTTATCCTCATTGATGCCAGAAGTCCTGCCAAAGCAACTCCGCCCGTTCCCTGAATATCATCATTGAAGCAAAGAAGTTTTTCGCGATATTTATTTAATAATGGAAAGGCGTGGTCATTCGTGAAATCCTCAAATTGAATTAATGCTTTAGGCCAGCGTTCATGAGCTGCAACGATGAACTCATCGATTATTTCGTAAAATTCTTCTCCTTTTATCCGGGGATGTTTCCCTCCCAAATATAAAGGGTCTTTCAACAAATCTGCATTATCTGTTCCCACATCGATTACTACCGGTAGTTTTTTGGAAGGATAGATTCCGGCACAAGCAACATATAAAGAGAGTTTCCCGATTGGAATTCCAATGCCGCTTGCTCCCAGGTCTCCAAGACCAAGAATCCTGCTGCCATCGGTAACCACGATTACATCGACCTCATCTTCCGCCCAATTATTAATTCTTTTTTTGAAATCTCCTTTAGCTTTGGCGGAGATATACATTCCTCTTGCACGTCGGAAAAGATGACCAAATTGCTGGCACGCAGCTCCTACAGTTGGAGTGTAAACAATTGGAGTCAATTCTTCCAGGTTTTTCAGCAGTAATGCATAATACAAGATTTCATTCCGGTCGTGCAATGCTTCTAAAAAAATATACTTTCCAATATCAGTATCTTTTCTACGATAATTTTCAGTAACCCTTTTTATCTGCTCTTCAAATGTGGAAACGTGTGGTGGAACTAATCCATAAAGATTGAATTCTTCTCTCTCTTTATCGGAAAATGCTGAGCCTTTATTCAGCATTGGATCGCGAATTAAATCCATTCCTCTTTTTTTTACATGAACAATTTTTTGTTCTAACTCGTCAATTTCATAACGTTTAAGTGCCATTTGGCTTTTAACTCCTTATTTTCTATTTTAAAGGATTCTGCAAATGAAAAAGAGCATGTCTTTCTGAGGTTTCTTCCAAAGGTAATCTTCCGAAGAATCTCATTGGAAGTGGAGTTCCTTCGAGAGAAAAGCAAGATGAATTCCTCAGGATGACAAAAACACCTAATTATGCAGAACTCTTTTCTATTTTAATAAACTTACGTCAAAAATCAATCAATAAACAGATCATCGAGCTTGAGATGATTTTTTGTTTTTTTGTCAGCCGGACTATAGATGAATTTCCTTTTGTGTAGGATGCGTGGTGCGATTCTGGGAACTGTTAAGCTGCCATCCATCAAAAAGAGTATTTTTTCGTCACCTTTTTCCCTCAGACTGGCATCTATTGCTTCCTGTAAATCTCTGAATCCTTTAATAAAAATATGATTCAGCAATTCAGGTTCAAGTTTTGTGTAAGCCCAGATAGAAGCCCACTTCATGATTTCCGCCATTTTAGCTGCTTTATGATAACCCAGTTTGTATCCTTTGGCGATTTTATCAAAGACTTCATCAGGATTTCTGGCTTCACTCAATAATTTGATAAAACTTTCTCCTCCTACCCCTTTTCTGCAACTTGAAACTAAGATGAGAATACCGTTCGGATGCAAAGCAAGTTTACCATTCTCAATCGCTTTCTGTGATTGATAAAAGTCGATATCCATTGGATAAGGTGCAACTGATACCACGATATCCGCTCTTTCTCTGATTTCCACTGAAAAAACAGTTTTTGCTTTTTCGCATGCCAAATTGAATGCTTTATGTGTTTCACCGCAAACACAAAAATAAATTTTATGGTCTTTGTTTAAGACGGTTTGAATTGAAAAAATCTTCTTATCTTTTGCAATGAAATCGTAAGCTTCTTTTATATCATTTCTAACTGGATTCCCTTCTATAACTAATGCTTTAGCAGTGCCTTTTAATGCCAGCTCATGGTTTTGTTCGATTGTTTTGTGGGCGGCAATTCCGGGCAAAAAAGATTTCGCTCCACCGGTAAAACCAGCAAAATAGTGCGGTTCTACAGAAGTTATGTAAATTATTTTTTTAGCGTTCATAACCATTTTATCGAAATAAACTTCTGTGCCATTTTCAGTTTTTCCGATAAAGATGTTTTCTTCTTTATTTTTTGAGTCGTGTGAAAATATTTTTTTTTCTAATTCTGAATAATGATTCCCAAAAAGTTCAAGATATTCATCTTTGGATGGTTCTCTATGGTCTCCCGTAGCAATTAGAAATTTTATATCCTTGTCTTTTATTTTGTTCCAGAAAAGATCTATGATTCTTGCATTCGGAGTAGGTCTTGTAGCGTCATTAATAATAATGAGAATTGGCTCGTTGCCGCGCATGAAGTCATCGAAATTTTCAGAATCGACCGGATTATTGAAGGCATCAAAGAGAACTTCTTTCTCCGGTCGAATCTCAACAGTATTCGGATATACTATTTCTCCGATATTTTGTTCCGGGAGTGATACTGTTAATTCTTCTCCCCAATAAGGAATATTTATTTGCATTAAATTAATTGTTCAAATTCAATTTTTTCTATAACTTCCCTTACTTTATCAGCAGAAAGATGCAAAGCTTGCTTCTCTTCCGTTGTCAGTGATAATTCAATTATTTTCTCAACACCATTTTCCCCAATAACAATAGGTACACCTGCAAACAGTCCGTCTATACCATACTCTCCTCTCAGGTATGCAGAACAGGGAACTATCCTGTTTCTATTACGTACTATGCATTCCACCATTTCTGCAGCAGAGCTGCCGGGTGACCAGTAGGCACTTCCGGTTTTAAGGTAGGCAACGATTTCTCCACCTGCTTTTCTGGTTCGTTCAATTAATTTATCTATCTTTTCTTTTGGGAGCAAATCTGTAACAGGGATACCATGGACTGTGGAATATCTTGGTAATGGAACCATAAGATCCCCATGACCACCAAGAACTAAAGCAGTAACATTTTTGGGACTGACTCCAAGTTCTTCAGCTATAAAATATCTGAATCTGGAAGAATCTAATATTCCTGCCATTCCAATAACTTTTTTTAAAGCGAATCCTGTGACTTTTAAGGCAACATAAGCTAAAACATCAAGTGGATTGGTTACTGTAATCACTACAGCATTAGGGGCATATTTGGCAATATTTTCTGAAACAAATTTCATAATTTTCACATTATCACGAAGCAAATCTTCCCGTGACATTCCAGGTAATCTCGGTTTCCCAGCAGTTACAACAATCACATTGGAATCCTCGATTTTTGATATATCGGAATATCCATCGATATACACATCGTATTTTCTGATAGGAGAAGCATGAACTATATCCAAAGCCTTACCTTCTGCCCATCCTTTGACAACATCTATTAAAACTACATTTGCAACTTTCTTTTCAATAAGATACAAAGCTGTTGCTACACCAACGTTTCCACTTCCAATTATACTAACTTTCATGATGACCTCCTATATTCCCATCGATTCAATGGTTTTATTGATTACATCCGCTGATGCCTGCAGTTCATTTCTTATAGGCAGAGATAATTCAATTTCAATTATTTTTTCAATACCATTCTTTCCCAGTTGAACAGGAACACCCAAGCAAGTGTTTTTATAGCCATACTCTCCATCAAGACAGGTTGGCACACAAAGTATTGCCCTTGTATCATTCATAATTGCACCAACAGTTTCCGCTATTGCGGCTCCTGGAGAATACATGGATGTCTGCCTTTTTAACATCGATAGAATAGTTGTTCCTGCTTCCCTTGCATCGGATATTATTTTGTCGATTTTTTCTTTGGGAAGAAGCTCGGTGACAGGTATGCCGCAAACCCGAATAAAATCCGGAGGGATAACCGTAAACTTATGATGACCTCCTAAAACAAGAGCACTAACTTCAACCGGCGTAACGCCAAGCTCACGAGCTGTATACTCACAAACCCGTGCGACATCGAGCTTCCCGGCAACTCCAATTACTTTTGCTCTATCAAATCCGGTTTTTTTCCAGACGTAATAAGTTAAGGCTGTTACAGGTTCGGACAATACAATAACAACCGCATCTGGAGCATATTTTACAATATTTTCGATTATAGGATCAACAATCTTCATATTGCCTTCCAGTAATTCCAGGCGTAAAGTATTTGGTTTTCTTACATTACCTGCTGTTAGGACCACAACTTTTGAACCTTTAATATCTTCGATATGAGATGATCCCTGAATTTTAACATCATACCCTCTTAGGGGAGAAGCTTCAGCAAGGTCCAGAGCACTACCTTCAGCTTTTCCTTCTAAAATATCTATGAGCATGATATTCGCAACACCCTTCTCTGCTAAATAGAATGCTGCTGCAACACCCACGTTGCCACTACCAATGATTGACACTTTTTCCATATTTCCTCCTTGTTTGATAATTATCATTTCCAAGTTGAACTTGGGAATGATAATTTTTGTTTACTATTTTTTATATTTTTTAATCCCTTCATCGTAGAGATCATTGCCAAAAATATCATTTGCTACAATACAAGGTAAATTCTCGACTTTGAGTTCTCTTATCGCTTCCGTTCCAAGATCTTCATAAGCTATTACTTTTGCTGCTTTGATGGATTGAGCCATTACAACTGCTGCTCCACCAATTGCTGCTAAGTAAATAGCTTTACTTTTTATCATTGAGTCAATAACTTCTTTACTTCTGGGACCCTTTCCTATCATCCCTTTTAAGCCTGCATCCAGAAGAATTGGAGAATAGGGATCCATCCTGTAGCTGGTTGTGGGACCTGCCGAACCGATGGGCATTCCCGGTCTGGCAGGAGCTGGACCAACAAAATAAATAATCTGCCCTTTAATATCAAAAGGAAGTTCTTTACCTGCTTCTATTAAGTCAACAAGTCGTTTATGGGCTGCATCACGGGCAGTATATATGATTCCGGTGATAAGGACTTTATCACCGATTTTAAGTTCTTTTAAGTCGTCATCTTTGAGGGGAGTTTGTAAATGTAATTCTTTAGCCATGATTTCTCCTTTTATATCACTGCACTTTTATGTCTATGAACATGACATTGAATATTAACTGCAACCGGCATACAGGCAATATGACAAGCTTTATGCAGAATATTCACTGCGATTGCAGTTGTTCTTCCACCAAGACCTTGTGGACCAATTCCAAGATTATTGACTTTTTCTAGAATTTCATCTTCAACTTTTGCCCACTTAGGATCGGGATTTTTTTCATTCAAAGAACGGAGAAGGGACTTCTTGGCTAAGAGAGCACTTTGTTCAAAATTTCCACCCAGTCCTACACCTACAATAATTGGGGGACAGGGATTCCCTCCTGACCTTTTTACTCTATCCACAACAAAATCAATTACACCTTCGATGCCATCAGCAGCTTTCATCATCTTAACTTCACTCATATTTTCCGAGCCACCACCTTTTGCTGCAAGTGTTATCTTGATTTTGTCTCCTGGAACAATATCCAAATAAATAAGTGCAGGTGTATTATCTTTTGTATTTTTCCTGTCAATGATCGGGTCATCTACCATTGATTTTCGCAGGTAGCCATCTTTGTAACCCTGTCGAACGCCCTCATTGATGGCTTCATAAAAATCACCTTCAACCAGGTGAACATCCTGTCCGAGTTCAATAAAAAAAACAGCTACACCCGTATCTTGGCATAAAGGCATTTGCTTCTCAACCGATAGTCTCTGATTTTCAAAAATAATCGAAATAATCTCTTTCGCAATAGGAGATTCTTCCTTTTCCTGAAACTCTTTAAGCTTCTCAACTACATCATCTCCAATGTAAATACTTGCATCAATGCAAAGTTTCTTTACGATTGGAATTATCTCTTTGACATCAATTTCTCGCATGATTTCTCCTGCTATAATTTACTTTTCCGAGGAAGCATTTTTAAGATTAATCGTTATTGCTGCCCTTTTGTTTTTCATTAAGTTTTTTCCTGAAATATTTAAATGCTCTATCAATACCAGAAAATCCCTTATAGGCCTCTCCGATATGATAATTTGTAATTAACGCTTCCATATTTTCATCGCTTTTTGATTCCTCAATTCCGAAAGTATAAAGCATCTCCTGGTCAGTAGAAAGATTGCCGAGGATATCTTTTGCTCCCTGGTGTTCGGAATCGATTTCCAGAACCTTCTTAAAACATAAAAGAGCTTTTTCAATTTTTGAAATTTCCAAATATGAAAGACCGAGATGGTAATTTACTGAAACGATATTTTGTTCTTCTTTTAAAATCTGCTCAAAACAATTTATTGCTTCTTTATAATTCCCGATAGTTTTATAAGAAATTGCAAGGTGATAATATCCTAAAGTGCTGTCCTTTCCCTTTTCCCGGAGCTTCTTGTATGATTCGATGCTTTTCCGAACTTTCCCAATATGATAATAAGATAGACCTTGCCAATAGTATGCCATATATAAATCTGGGTCTAATTTGATTACCCTGTCCAGAACAGAAATCGCTTTGTAGAATTTCGTGGCTCTAAAATACGAGATACCTAATCTGTACAAAATTAATTCGTAATTAGGTTTTAACTCTATTACATTTTCGTAGTGTTCGATCGATTTATCAATTTCTCCAAGAATATAATACGTATCTGCTAAATTTATTTGTGCATTTATGTTATCCGGATTTTTATCTAATATTCTATTATATTCCTTCAAAGCTTTCAGCAAATTTCCCTGCATCTTATATTCTTCAGCGATTTTATAAACTTTCTCTAAATCTTGCATTTTATTCTCTCATAATTATTTATTTAGAACTTTTTTAACTTTTATTCCTACATCAGCAGGAGAATCGACAACAGTTACTCCGGCTTTAACTAATGCATCCATTTTTTCCTGGGCTGTACCTTTGCTTCCGGCAATGATAGCACCAGCATGACCCATTCGCTTCCCTTTGGGAGCAGTACTTCCCGCTATGAAAGCCACTACAGGTTTCGTGATATTTTCTTTGATATATTCCGCTGCTTGAATTTCCATATCACCACCAATCTCACCGATAATAACTATTGCTTCTGTTTTTTTGTCTTTTTCAAAAAGTTTTAGAAGATCAATGATAGTAGAACCTATTATCGGGTCTCCACCGATACCAATTGCAGTTGAAATTCCCAGACCAGCCAGAACCACCTGGTTTGCCATTTCATAGGTAAGGGTTCCGGATTTGGAAATCAAACCAACCTTACCCTTTTTAAATACAAAACCCGGCATAATGCCAACCTTAGCTTCATCTGCTGTAATAATTCCCGGACAGTTCGGTCCTATCAAAGTAACATCATGGTTGCCAGTAAATTTTTTGGCAATAATAACATCACGAGTTGGAATGCCTTCGGTTATGCAGACGATCACTTTGATCCCGGAAGCAGCTGCTTCTATCACAGCATCAGCAGCAAAAGCGGGTGGAACAAGAATTAACGATGTATCTGCTTCAGTAGCTTTTACGGCTTCCTTAACTGTATTGAACACTGGTCTTCCAAGATGAGTTTGACCACCTTTGCCGGGAGTAACACCCCCAACTACATTTGTGCCATAAGCAATACACTGTTCTGCATGGAATGTTCCCTCTTTTCCCGTGAAACCCTGAACAATCACTCTGGAAGATTTATTTACTAAGATACTCATCGGTCACACTCCTTTAGCAGCTTTTACAACTTTTCTGGCAGCATCACCAAGGTCAGTTGCAGAAATGATATTTGTTAAGCTTGATTTTCTGATAATCTCAATTGCTTCTTTTGCATTTGTTCCGTCCAGCCTGACAACAATCGGAACTTCAACTCTGGTTGTTTCCGTAGCTTCCAGAATGCCGTTTGCAATCCTATCACAACGAACAATGCCACCAAATATATTTACCAGGATCGCTTTTACATTCGGGTCTTTCAGGATTATTTCAAAACCTTTGGCAACCGTACTTGCACTGGCTTTACCGCCAACATCCAGGAAATTGGCAGGTTCACCACCTTCGAGTTTGATAATATCCATAGTCGACATTGCCAATCCTGCTCCATTTACCATACAGCCCACGTTTCCATCGAGTTTTACATAACTTAATCCGTAATTGCCAGCTTCGATTTCTGCCGGATCTTCCTCATCTAAATCACGCATTTCTGCAATATCTTTGTGCCGGAAAAGAGCGTTATCATCAAATCCCATTTTTGCATCGAGAGCAATAAATTTATCATCAGCAGTCAAAACCAAAGGATTGATTTCAACTAGGCTTGCATCATTCAAAGTATAAACTTTATAAAGTGCTTTAGCAAATTTTCCGAATTCTTTTATCTGCTCTTTTGAAAGATTCAATCCAAACGCTAATTCACGAGCATGATATCCCTGAAACCCAGTGAGAGGATCAATTTCTACTTTGATAATTCTTTCAGGTGTTTCTGCAGCTACTTTTTCAATTTCCACTCCGCCTTCGGTAGAAGCCATCATCACAGGCAGCTCTTTTGCTCTATCCAAAACCATTCCCAGGTAAAGTTCTTTTTTAATATCGACTCCACCTTCGATGTATACTTTTTTTGCTAATTTTCCAGCAGGTCCGGTTTGGTGTGTAACCAGGGTCATACCAACTATTTCAGATGCATATTTTTCTACTTCATCAAGCGATCTGGCAAGTTTTACTCCACCGCCTTTTCCTCTTCCCCCTGCGTGGATCTGAGCTTTTACTACCCAGATATTCCCACCTATTTCTCTGGCTGCATCAATTGCATCTTCAGCTTTTTCGATCATTTTCCCTTTAGGAATGGGAACGCCATATTTTGCAAAAATCTGTTTCGCCTGATATTCGTGAATATTCATCTATCCTCCGAAGATTAATATTATAAATTCAATTTATTTAAATAGCGATTGTTCATCAATGATTTTTTGAGATATTTTTGGAATAGCAGCTTCAACTTTCATTGTGCATGTTTCAGAAAGAGTTGAAGTATCGCTAACTTCTACCGCATAAATTTCAATTTCAGAAGGTAATTTATCTCCGTGCTGTTTAATAATCTCAAACGCTTCAAATAGGCTTATATCGTGTGGTTGAGCATGATGTCGTGTTTTTTTGAATTCTTCAAAAGTAAATTTATGAAGCTTTCCGGGTTCGGCTTTTCCGGTTTTTATTGAGTCAATTAAAATAAGTTTATCGTAACCGATTATCTCATCAATAACTCTGAAGCCAGCGGCACTGGCTTCAGAGATATCAATATTTTTACATTTTTCTTTTATTTTTTGCGCTACTTTTATTCCTACTCCATCATCAGTTAAAATCGTATTTCCCAATCCTAAAACAAGTGTTTTCATTAAACAAGTTAATCTCTTCTAATAGATTGAACTATGTCCTGGTTGTTATCGCGAAGATTTACGATAAGAGGCATTTTGCCTGGCAAAGAATGTGTTGCACAAGCCAGACAAGGATCATAAGACCGAAAAGCCATTTCCACCATATTTAAAAGTCCATCATCGACTTTACCTTTGTTTATCAGCCCTTTTGCAGCTTTGGCGATAGACATGGAAATAGCAGCAGAATTATTAACTGTAGCCACTATCAGGTTAACATTTGTTACCATACCGTTTTTATCTGTTTTGTAATGATGGAACAAAGTTCCGCGGGGAGCTTCAATAACACCAACACCTTCACTTGGAGTTTCTGTAGGAAGATTTCGGATATCAGGATTTGTGATTGATTTATCTTCAAGAAGTTGAACTAACTCTTCGGAAACATACATAACCTCTATCAATCTTGCCCAGTGAAAAGCTAATGTGTTATGGGCAGGTTTTCCTCCCAGTGTAGCATACATCTTTTCATATTCAGCTTGAGCCAGAGGGGTTTTCATACCATCAGAAGCATTGAGTCTTGCCAGGGGAGCTACTCTATAAACACCGCTGTCGATCCCGTCAACAAAACCTTTCCAACCGATATTTTTTAAATACGGGAATTTGATGTAACTCCAGGGTTCAACATGTTCGACAATATGATCCAGGTAATCCTTTGCTTCAAATTTAACAAATTCTTTTCCATTCGGATCAACCACTCGAATCTTCCCGTCATAGAGATCAACTTTGTTATTTTCATCAACCAGACCCATATAATAAGTTTGGTGTTTGAAAATATCCCCCACAATTAAATCGAGATAAGTGTCATTTTTCAGAACAATATCATTAAATACTTTTAATGCGAATTTGGAAAATTCTACTGTTTCTTTTGCAGTTTTGAGAAATTCCTGTCTTTCTTCTTCTGTAATTCCACGAGAAACTCCTCCCGGAAGTCCACAAACAGGATGAATTATTTTTCCACCTAAAGTTGTGACTATTTCTCTTAATTTTCTCCGGCTGTTTATTACCTGTTTCCCTATCTCTAATCCAACTTTCCCAATAACTCCCAGGATATTTCTCTCTGCAGGAGGAGCATCAGGTCCGACCACAAAATCAGGTCCACCGAGGAAAAAGAAGTGAAGAAGATGGTCTTCTGCCATGAACGCATCATAGATCAGGCGCCTGATTTTAAGTGCAGTTTCTGTAGGTTTTACATGATAAACCGCATCATTTGTTTTGGTTGAGCACATATGATGAGCGGTAGGACAAACACCGCAGATACGGGGAGTTATTCTTGCCAGTTCTTCGACCGGTCTGCCCACACAGAATTGCTCGAATCCCCTTAATTCGGGAACTTGTAAATATGCGTTTTTTACATTTCCCTCGTCATCCAGGAAAATCTCTATTTTACCGTGACCTTCAAGTCTCGTAATTGGATCTATTGTTATTTTTTTTGTCATTTTATTTTTCTCCTTTTACAAGATTACTCATTCTTTTTCTTCTTAATAATGAGGTAGGTAGAGAAAAGCGGTAGAAATAACCGGCAGGATCAACTATCTGATTAATAAGTTTTTCTGCATCTTCATCGCTCATATTTTCTTCACCTTCCAATCCTACGATGGAAGCAAGTGCTGAAACCATTTTTCCTCCGACATCTTTAACTTCCGGAGGAGGTCCAAAACAACCACGACAAGGCATATTAGCAGAGATACACTTCCCGTCTCCTTCTTCTGTACATCCGGAGCGTGTAACAGGTCCCATACAAATTACACCTTCAGCAAGAAAACACTTTTTCGAATCTACAATGACTTCTGAGATTCTTTTGATTTCTTTGATAGAAATTTTCTCCGGTTTTGAATCATTGCGAGAACATTCATCACATAATGTTTTTTCAGGAGCTAAGACCGTTCCCTTTTCAGGTAATTCCCCTGATAAAATAACACCAATCGCTTTCATAGTTAAATAAGGTGGAGGAGCACACCCTGGAATATAATAATCCACATCGATTACTTGATCAAGGCTTCTTACCGTATTATGAAAAGCAGGTAAAGTCAGTTCTCCTTCCGGAACTTTACTTTTTGTTTGTGGGAAAATCCTTTTAGGATTATCAACAGAAGGACAATTCTTCCCATAAGAAGATTCGAAAATAGTTTCTCTATCCCAGAAATTTGCTAACCCTGGAATACCTCCCAATTGAGAACAAGAACCAAAAGCAATTACAAGCTGAGCTTTCTCCCTGAGAAGACGTACCATTTTTTCCTGCTCATCATTTCGGATAGCTCCATTTATAAAAGCAACGGTGATTTCATTGTCTTTCATTTTTCGAACATCACTGTATTTAAAATCCATTGCACAGGGCCAGAATACAATATCAACCAGTTCAACCACTTTTAAAATATCTTCATTCAGGTCTACAATGGCTTCTTCACAACCTCCACAGGATGCACACCAATAGAAAGCTACTTTAGGTTTTGGCATTTATGCCTCCATTTCCTTAATTTATTTCTAATTTCTTTATTGGACCCAATTCTTTCAATTCATCAATAAAATCAGAAATTGCTTTTTTAAATTTTACAGATTCTCCTTTATCGATCCATTCCAATTTCAATCTTTGAGGTTCAATTCCAAACTGTTCAAGAACCCTTTTTAATAATAATACTCTTCTTTTGGCTTTATAATTTCCATCATGTTCACATTCTTCAGGAGGGCAGGCAGCAATCATAACGCCCCAGGCAGAATCTTTTAATGCTTCCAGTATCAAATCCGGTTGTAATCTTCCGGAACACATATTGACTATGATCTTATATTCGGGATCAGGTTCTACAGTTGTATCTTCAGAGAGTAATAATCCGGGATAAACCGACCAATTACAACAAAAAATGATTGCTTTTGTATTCATAATTATTTACCTCCCAGATAGCATTGAACTTGTTCTAACAGCTCTTTTTCACTAACCATATATCCTTCTTCAATATAGGCAGCCCCGGAAGGACACGCAGCTTCACAACCGCCACAGCTTTTACACTTAACTTTATCAATAATGATTTTATTCTGTTCTTTATCTAAAGTTCGAGCTTCATATTTGCATATTGAAACACAAATCCCGCATTTACTGCATAAGTCTTCATTTATGTGAGAAAGAGTGCCTTTAACATCAAAACCACCATCGATGAAGTCTGCTCTTACATCCGTAAAAATATCTGTAACAGGCACTTTTGCGGAACAACTTGCATCACATCTTCCACAATTGAAACATTCAAATATTTTGTTTGCCATATAATCTGTAGGTTCGATCTCTTCGTGAAGTAGCGCATAGAGTAGAATCAGCTTTCCTCGTGGTGTATCCGATTCCCAATTTGTTATCTTAAAAATATGACAATGCTCATAACAATAACCGCAACGAATACAAACATGTAACTTATCTTTCCATTCTTTTAATCTTTTAAATTCCATTATACACTCCCATCCTACTGTATATCAACAGGATCAGTTCTATATCTGAGACTGGTGGCAGTAACCCAATCATCCGGGGCATCCATCAATTTACCGGGATTTAGAATATTGTTGGGGTCAAAAGCTTTTTTAATTGCTCTCATCAAATTGAGTGAATCCGATTTTTCTCTTTTGAACGCAGCGGCTTTTGAAATTCCTATTCCGTGTTCTGCAGATGTTGTCCCACCAACTGATCTGACATAATTATATATTTCAAATACAGCTCTTTTAGCATCTTCCCATTGAGATTTTTTTCTTGGATCCATCAGGATTTTGGTATGCATACATCCGGAACCACAGTGTCCGTAAGCTGTCATAATCACATTATTTCTTTTAGCGATTTCATGAATCTTTTTAGCAGTTTCTGCCATTTTGGAATAAGGAACAGCCATATCATCAGCAAGTGAAGTACAGGAATAGAATTCTTTGAATTGAGATAAAGCAGGGAATAATTTTTTTCTGCCGGAAAATATTCGTGTTCGTTCTTTTGCATCGTAACTCAGTTCTATTCCAAAACCATTGTGTTTTTTGCAGATTTCCATCATTCTTTTAACTTCGATATCCACACCTTCTTTTGCCATACCATCAGCTTCAAACATAAGAATTGCTTCCACATCCGGAAGTCCTAAATCCAGAGCTTGATTCACAGCTTTTATGGCCACATTATCCATCAACTCAAGCATCGATAAAATTATACCACTGGACATTATTTCTGAAATAGCATTTCCAGCATCTTCAAGTTCATTGAATTTTGCGATTCCCAGACACCTGTATTTTGGAATGGGAACAAATTTCAAAGTTGCTTCCACAATTATCCCCAGAGTTCCTTCGGAACCAACCATCAATCTGTCAAGTTGATAGCCGGTAGCTTCGACTCTGGTTTTAGCTCCCAAATTAATCAAATCCCCATTTGCCATTACTACCTTCATTCCCAGAATTGAATCTCGCACAGCTCCGTATTTAACAGACCTCACCCCACTGGCATTATTAGCAATTTCTCCACCGATGGTGGCTATTCTGCTGGAAGCGGGTGTGGGTGGATAGAAAACATTATGGGGTTTCAAAGCACGATTCAGATCATCATCCACAACACCGGGTTCAACTCTGACATATGTATCTTCAAGGTTTATCTCAAGGATTTTATTCATTCGCTTTAAATCCATGACTATTCCACCCTTGATGGGAACAGCCTGACCGGACATACCTGAACCAGCTCCCCTGGCAACAACAGGTATCATCCTTGGATTTGCATAACGCATAACATTTTGAACTTCTTCAATTGTGTGCGGTCTTACCACTACCCAGGGCATGGCTTCATGAACTGATGAGTCAGAACCATATACATACAAATCGGCTTTGTCATCTTTTACATTTTCTTCGCCTAGGATTCCTTTTAACCTTTCTATACCTACAAGTCCCAAAATAACCTCCTTATTTTAATTTAATTAAGTTGTTGCTAATGTTTGGAGTGTGCGGTGCTCTTTCATATTTTCTTTCAATCTGAGCACTGACACTTTTGTTAGGTGTTTCAAATTCAATAATCGTAATACATGAAGTTGGAAATGAATTTGTCTTCACCATGGTTTGTAAGTTTAGTTAAGTGATTTGAATCAAAATTTACTTTTATAATGACTCCTTCATCATCAATTTCTTTTGATTCACCGATAAGATATAATTCATTCCCTTCGGTTAAATATAATCCAATTTCACATACATATCTATTAATATCTGCTGTACTAATGAGTTCATTCTCTTCATATAATTTCAATTGCTCATCTGAATAATTATAATAAATATGATAAGTAGAATTAGCATAAAGTAAACGTTCGTTGGCATTTAGAAGAGGATAGATTTTATACGAATAATCATTTAAATTACATTCCAAATACTCATCACTATCAAGATTAAAGATAAATGATGACCCAGCATAAAACGGCAAAAAAATAAAGTAATCAGTCTCTTCCAAATGAAAATCATCAATCTCTTCGCAGGGATTAAACTCCTGAAAATCATAAGTCAATACATCTAAAATTCCAAATTGAACATAGTTATAAGTGACTAAGTGTTGCTCATCCGGAAGCATATATATGAGATAAAAGCTTTCAACTTGTTCTCGAAATAATACTTCACCTTCTATATTTATTATTGTAATATAGTGTAAAGAACCTTCTCTTGAAGATACTGCAAGCCTATTATTGCTTATCCAATCAATAAAATACACACTCAGTGAATCGTAAGTCATAAGAACGTTTTCTGTTTTTCCCATATTATTAGATATGTTTACAGACGGTACACCATTATTTTGAATTCCAAATGGGTAAAATACTAAGTTTTTTACATAAGCAATTCTTTGTTTATCAGGACTAATTCTCACATTAAATCGAGAATAATCATCTGAAAGAAAAACACGATCTGAATTTGAATTATTAATTCGATTTTCAAAAAAATTATCTCCAACTAAATCATAAATAATTGTTGGTCCATTTAATATCGATAAATCAACTTCACTATTTGATTCGTCTGGATTCTTTCCACAAGAACAAACTAACAATGATAAGATTAGTGTATAAATATAGTTTTTGCTTTTTTTCATTTTTTCTCCATAATAACACCTAACATCAGTATGCCACGCACAACAATCTGTTGTACATAACCAACCTATAGTTACAACCATTTTTCATTACTGAATTTCAAATTTGTAATTATCACACCATTATTCCCCTTCTTAAAAACTTATCTCAAAGTTCCGTGATATTTGGTTGTTAATTGTTTTGCTTTTACTGCATCCGGAATATAATCAGGAAGAACCATTGGTGATATTTTTGATTTATCAATTCCCAATTTTTTCACTTCTTCCTCATATTCATAAACATGATCCAGATTAAGTTTACCGATTTTTGCCCCTTTAGCATAATCAGCAGCAAATTTTCCAGCTCTTCTTCCAAAAATAATCAGATCAAGCTGCGAATTTCCCATTAATCTATTACGCCCGTGTAATCCACCGGAAGCTTCACCAGCAACGAAAAGACCTGGAATATTTGTTTCACATTGTGCATCGATCTCAACTCCACCATTTTGATAATGAAGAGTAGGATAAACCAGAATCGGTTCTGCAATCATGTCCACATCGAACCTGGCAAATTGTCTGACCATAGCTGGAACACTTTCCTGTATTGCCCCCTTACCATTTAATTGGTCAATCAAGGGAGTGTCTAACCAGACACCTACATGGTCATCAGGTGTTTTAATACCTTTTTTACGTTCCAAACATTCCCTGATGAAAGCCGAAGATTCAACATCGCGAGGTTCAAGAGGATTAACAAATGGTTCCGCATTTTTATTCAAAGGTTGAGCACCAAGAGCTCTCAATTTTTCTGTACAGAGAAAGCCGATAATCTGCTGCGGATAAATCGCTCCGGTTGGATGATATTGAACAGAATCCATATACATAAGTTTTGCTCCGACTCTATAACTTATTACCAAGCCATCTGCCGTGGCTCCGTAATGATTAGTAGTTTCATAGTTTCTGATATGAAGCCTACCAAAGCCACCTGTTGTGATAACTGTTGCTTTTGCTTTAATTGTAAAATATTCTCTGTTTTCAAGATGGTAAAGTACTGCTCCCGAGACTTTACCGGTGCTATCTTTTATCAATTCCACTACAGGTTGATGTTCCAGGATTTTTATATGATCCGGTCTATTCAGGACTTCATCCCTTAAAGTAGCACAAATTGCTGCTCCTGTGTAGTCTCTTGCAGAATGCATTCTCAGGCGACTTGTTCCACCACCTGATTTTGTGATCATTGTTCCGTCAGGGTTTCTGTCAAACATTACACCGTGGTCTTTAAGCCAGTTTATTCCATCAGGAGCTTCAGCAGTGAGAGCTCTAACAAGTTCCGGTTTATTTTCAAAATGACCGCCACCGATAGCATCCAGATAATGTAAAACAGGTGAATCGTCAGGTCTTACAGCAGCCTGAATTCCGCCTTGAGCCATCATAGAATTGGAATCACCAATCCTGAGCTTTGTTACCAGAAGAACATCGACATCATTTTCTTCGGCAAGCAGGGCTGCTGCAAATCCAGCTGAACCTGCTCCAATAATCAGGACATCCGTTTCATAATCCGGTTTGGTCAAGTCAAAATCCTTAGGGTCAATTCTGGAATATGTTTCTAAAAGGTCTGTAACTTCAGTTGTAAGCTTCTCTCCCTTATTAGGACCTATTCTAATTTTGCGGCGTGCATCTGGTTGATAATCAGGATGAAATTTATTTAAAACTACTTCCCGCTCTTTTTCCGTCATCATTGGATATATTTCTTTTCCGGATTTTACTAATTTTAATCTCTCAGACCTGGTCTTTTTAACTTTTTTAATTGATTCTTGCATACTTTCAGGATACATAATTTTTCTCCTAATGATCAAAGAGTTTAATATCTCTTGAATAATATCTTGCTTTTAATTTTTTCAGATTCATATTTACAAGTTCATCTAATTCCTTATCATATTGTTCTTCCGCAATTTCCTTTACACGGTTTGTAAGATCTTTACTTTCCGGTAAAAGATATCTTCCACAAAGACGACGAGCCAGCATAGCAGAATTATATTGAACGATTTCTGCCGGACAACGCAGTGCACAAAGTCCACATCTGATGCAGTCAAAGGAAAGATCGGCAGCTCTTTCTAAATCTCCCCTGATAAGTGCCTGCACATAATCCATGACCTCCAGATCCTGTGGACATACTTTAGTGCATGTATTACAGGCAACACAACGAAAGACAATCGGATAATTATCTTTAATCGCTGTAATATCAGGTTTGAGTTTTGTAATATCGTAAACTGGTTTTTCTGCAGGAACAAAAGGAATCTGTGCAAGGTACATCCCATCAGAGACAACAGTTTGACAGGCGAGACCGGCTTGCAATTTATAATCTCCTTTTTCTCTATAGATCGTTCCACAGGCTCCACAGAAACCTTCTCTACAACCCACTCCATGTGTTAATTGAAATCCGGCATATTCCAGGGCATTGATGATCGTTAAACCTTCCGGTACATCGAAACCTTCTCCCAGGACAACGATTTTTACCATTTTTACTTTATCTGCCATTATCTATCTCCCTCCTTCCCAATCATTTTGGGAATTAGTACTAAATCTCTTATTTTTATTCGTAGGCGTTCAGAGTTCACCGTTCAGAGTTACCTTTTTTTCTTTAACCTTCATTAACCCGGAACCCGGAACTCGTGAACTCGTGAACTCGTGAATCCGTGAACCTCTGAACCTCGGAACCCGGAACTCGTGAACTCGTGAATCCGTGAACCTCTGAACCTCGGAACCC
>JABMPU010000019.1 GCA_013203665.1 Armatimonadota bacterium | reverse complement strand
CCAATGCTCATGGCAAGATGACGTGGCACGCCGCCGTTAGCTGCTTAATCATGCAAGGAGAGTTATATGTTATTTTTTCAAGCTTGTAATATTGTGTTGAGTTCTATCGTAAATTTCTTAATTACTCATTTTTCTTCATTATTATCATTTTCGGGACTATTTATTTCCTTCATGATTCTTAAATCTACTATTAAAGCAATTAATGAACAAAACAGACCATTTATAAGTTTTTCAATAGAACCTATTAAAAAGCCGACAAATCTTTTTTTCGTAATACGTAATACAGGTAACAGAACTGCTGAAAGTGTAGAAATCACCTCTACCCCTAAGTTAGAATCTTTATGTTCGAAAGAAAAGCAAATACCGTTAATTATGGATAAAGATGGTAAAATAAATATCTCTTGTGTAGCACCTAATCAAGAAATTAAATCTTTTTTTGACCACGGCTTATATAGGTACAAAAAAGAAGTTTCAACCGATGATAAAATAGTATTAACAATTAAATATAATTATAAAAAGAAACTATATGATGAAAAAATGGAATTTGATTTCTCATACATTAAATCATTAGCTCCAAAAATTGATAGTCCTGAAGATATCGAAAAAAATATAATGCAAATAGCTAATTCTATAAAATCTATTGATGAATCTGTCAAAAGTAAATGAAAAGCAGCTAACAAGTTCACCTAGTAGTTTTGATTTGTTTAAACAATCTTATGTTTATTTCAACGAATATTATTTAACTAATGCGGTTGTTGACAATGGAAGAATTGAGCCAAATTATGAAAATCTGATTTCGAAAAAGGAAGTTTATTTTAGAACTAAATCAGAGGTTATTAAAGATATCAATGACGAAGATATTGTTGCTTTTCCAGATTTAACCGAAGAATATCTGAGAGACAAAAATTAATGTTTTCATATAGTGATTGAAGATGACCGATAACAAACAGCTTCACGCCAGAAAAGATTGGCGTGACAGCTGCCAACCATTAGCCACTCTTATAAAAGGAGTATGAATGATTAGAGTATATTTTGACTGGAATGTGTTTAGCTATCTAAAGGAACCTGAATATAAAAAACTAAAACAGAAAGTAGAAGAATTATCATATGCTATTCAATTTCCCTATTCTCCTGCTCACTTTCAAGATTTAATGAAAAGTTATGACAAAAACAATGATTCTAATAAGTATTTTTATGAAGATCTAAATCTTCTTGAGAAACTCTCAAAAACACATTTGTTGCGTTGGGAAGGTACTCGGACGGTTCCATTAATGGCTACACCAAAAGAGTATTTCGAGAGTAATAAAAATCTGGAGGATATTTCGATTGATATTGAAAAAGCATTTAATGATGTTGATGAATTGAGTGAAGAATATGGTATTCCTAAAATTAGTAAGTTAATGAAATCACTGTTTAAAATGCAACCATTGGGATTTGAGATCAATAATGACAATAAAGACGCTATAAATAAAATGTTTCCAAATATTAATTCAGAATCTACCATGTGGGATTTCATGAAGGATATGGGACAATTTTCGGATAAATTATTGAAAGATAAAAATTATTATAAGGATATCAGAAAAACAATTAAAGATCAAGGTTTGAAGCTGGATATAAATTCTGGAAATTGGGATGCAAAAGATGTTTTTGATAAACTTGATAAATTCTTAGCTACATTTGATCTAAAATTATCATTTATAGATTATGTGCAAAAAGTTTTTGAATTTAGAAAGAAAAAAGCTAACAGACATGAATTCTTCACAACCGCATATTTATTATTAGATATGCTTGGTTATAAATCTGATAAACTTTCTAAAATTTCAAATAATATGGGTAATATAACATCTGACGCTGAACACGCATTCTATGGAGCACATTGTGACTTCTTTATTGCTAATGATAAAAAATTATTGGCCAAAGCCAAGGTACTTTATCATGAATTTAATATTCAAACAACAATTTGGACACCTGAAGAATTTATTAATAAAATTGATTCATTTGTACATACACTGCCCCAAAATGCAAAAGATGCAATTGAGGAAGGAGCAAGAATAATTGATTTAAAGAACACTGTTGAATTCCATCCTAAATCTGATAATTATGAAGTTGATTCTTATGGTTTATCATTGCCAATGTTCTATTTTAATTTTTTTAATTATGCAATTTTTCAATATTACGAAGAGTATAATTCATATGTTATTACTTTTAGAAGAGTTTTTAAGAATTATTCTGATTTCATCTTTTATACTGAGTTAGAAAAATTAATAAATAATTTAGGCAATGTTTTTGGAGTAGATAATGAAGTCGAATTTCAAAAAACAATAAAAGACTTTGTTTATAATATCGAAGAAAAAACTATATTATGGACTTTTGATAATATAATTATTGTTCTTGAAAAAGATGTTGAATTGGGTAGAGCCAATCTAAAATATTTTATCAGGAAAAACAACAGTGGCTAGAAAGCGTGTCATCGTAGAGAAATAAGAAAATTGAATGAGACGCCGCACACGCCAAACATTAGGAAAGAAAAAAAATAAAGAAAAAATGCCTGGAAGAGGATTCCAAACATTTTTTTTGTGGATGTAGGGATAACTAATTAATGAGCTGGAAGATTGCGATAAATAGCAGGATGAGTATTTGGAACAAATTGGAAACAGAAACTGCAGCAGGAAAAAACTTAGACCTGGCGTTATGTTCAGCGAGATGCTGAGTAACCTTGATTATAAGCGAATCAAGCTTATCTTCAATCCTGCGTAATTCTTCACCATTCATGAGATTAGATTATCCGCTTACAACAGCACCGGTCGAGATGTGATGATTCAGGTCCGCTCCGACCTGAGCAACGGAACCGGTCAGTGCGGGGCCGGTTGCTTCAGTGAAGAAATCAAGAAAGGCGCCAAGACCACCGGTTAATGTAGCTTCAAAGGTTGCAAGTGTAACGGTGGTAAGGTCAACCGATCTTTCTTCAGCAGTGATGAAGCAGGCTTTAATAAACAAAGCATAGGCGGAAACTTTCATTTCCTCATTCGTGATGACATTGGCGTTGTACCATGCTTTGTAAAGTTCTGCGTCTGCTTCAAAATCTGCGTGCACTGCATTCCAGATCAAGACAAGAGCTGCGACTTTAGCAGCAAAAGCTTCCTGCTGTGCAATGTTATCTGGGATAACATGAGCACGAGCGTTTGTGATGAGCTTTCCTTTGGGGTTGATCATAACAAGTCTGGACCCGGGAAATCTTCCGGACATGCTTTGGATGGTGGGATCAGTTTTGATTTTCATTTGGTTTTTCTCCTTTTTTTATTTAGCTTTTCAGCTATTTTTTTAAGTTACAAGGATGACGGTTTCATCCATAGTGCTGTTTTGTATAGCAGCATTATGACCTTCGTTGTTAAGATGACCTTCAATATTTTGGTCGAGTCCGCCGTCACAGAAATAAATTCCTAGAGTTTGGAAGGCGGAATTGACAAGGGATTCTTCTCCCTGAATTTTAACGAGATATTGTTTTGTGATTTTTGCCATTTTTTTTTCCTTATTCGATTCCGACACCGGTTACAATGTTTGTGTTTGCCGGTGGTCGGTAGCAGTTGGGAAGTGTTCCATTATCGATAAAATCATAAGACCCGCCGTCCTCACCTGTGAGCATAGCGAACAGGTCGATAGTAAAGGTTACAAGGTTATAGCTTGTAAGGTCTGCAGAAAGGAAGCAGCCTTTAACGAATAAAGCGAAACCGGAGACTGGAAGTTCGGTTTCGGTTACGATAAGTTTATTGTATTCGACTGCATAGTCAATCATGTCTTTTTTGTAATTATCGTGAGCAGATTGCCAGACTGTTGCGATGGCTTTGATTTTTTGAGCAAATAGAAGATTATTTGCTGAATCCGTAATTTTGGAATATCCCCGAGCATCGGTTCGGAGTTTTCCGGACCTGGATAACATAACGAGATGAGAACCCGGGAAACGTCCTGACATTCTTCTGATAGTGGGATCTGTGTAAATTCGCATGATTTCCTCCTTTGAAATTAGCATTTAGCCTGTTAGCTTTTTAGCAATTAGCCGGTTAGCATTTAGCCAATTAGAAATTAGACAGTTAGCAAATAGCACAAGTGGACCTCGAAATTTAACTTTTAAAGAGCAAGAAATCAATTCTGGTATAGAACCATTATTCTGATGAAGATTCAACTTTGACGATTACAATTTCGCTCACTGAAGAAACATTACCAGCAACATCGTAAGCAATGGTGTAAAATTTAAAAGTGCCGGTATCATTCATTGTTAAATTGAATGAATAACTTCCTTCGGGAAGTGAAAAGTCCACAGAATAGACCGGATCGGTTAAGATATTTGGAGCTTCGCCGGTCATTCTGCGGAGTTCAATTCTTTGGAGTCCGGGCATTTTAATTAGTCGCTTGAGGTGCCGGAAATAGTAACGGTTTGACCAACATAGACAATACCATCAGAAAGATTAATTGTTGGAGCGTCTGGGACTGATGTATCGACAATAACTTGAAAGAGCGAGCAAAAAGCAGATAAGCCACCTGCAGCGTCTTTCCATTTTGCCTGGAAGAAATTCTGACCTTCCGAAAGTTCAGGACAAGTAAAAAGTTTAAAAAACTTTGTAGAAGATTCACGTTGAATGTCTGTAAGGTCCCCGACTACAGTAAAGTCCCCTGTTGAGGCGGGACGATATTCGAGATAAAGGGCGGGGACTGAATCAGCGTGAACTTCGGAAGCTCCGGTTGGAAGTGGAAGCTCGATAGAGATTTTGATTTGCGGGGTGTTTGTATTTGTCTGACCGGATCCTTCGTTTCCTGTTTCATCTTCAAGGGAGATAACAGGAACATTTGAACACCCTGGATAATAATTTTTAGTAGGACTAAAACCGGATAAATTACCGGCATCATCTAGGGCTTTAGCTTTGACATTTCTGTTCCCAGCACCTTGATCCAGGTCGTGGGAAAAATTACCTTCTCCATCGGGAGTGACATCGACGATAAAAGTACCGTCACCTTTGTAGAGTTTAATTGTTTTAAGAGACATTTTTCCTCCTATTCACACATGAAGTCTTCGTCTTCATCGATGAGACGTGGTTGAACTTCAAAAGTAATTTTGTTTCCATCGATACAGATGGAATAATCATCGATGATTTCTGGCTCTTTTACTGCACATGCTCTGCAGAAAGAGTCATCTTCGAAAGTAATTTTGTAGCCTTTCATTTTTGTTTTCTCCTTTTTTTTTATTTCACTGAGTAGTGATTTTTCTTTGAAATAATCCTGGAGTAGCCCAGGATAAATTTATTGAGGAAAACAATAAATTTAATGTGTTTATAATTCTTCAAGGCAGCCAGAAATAGCGACTTCATCGGTGGCATAGACCATTCCATTTTTGGGATTTAAAATAAGAGGTATAAGTTGAACCAGGTTAAAAAGGTTATTATAAAAAAGACTGACATTAAACGATTCATCGATTATCTTTATATCGATTTCGTGAATTAGAGTAGAATTTCGGAAGCACTGCAGGGTTAGATCCCGGGGATCTGTTTCCTCGAAGGTTATGAAATCTCGAGGTGAAAGCGCGCCGGTAAAAATAGTTATCCCGGAGTCTTTTTCAACAATCACGTAAATAGCGGAGAAGGTGATATTTAGATACTTCGCTTTAAATTCGATAGAACCGATAGGGAAGAGGTAGATGGTTGAAAGGTAGAGTTCGCGAATAAAAGAAATAAATTCAGGATCTGTTTTAGGATTATAATGAGAAATCGCAAAGCTAAAAATAGCTCTCATCCGTGTTCTGAGACAGGTATTGATGGAATTAGTTCGGTATGACTCTTCAGAATAGATTTTAAGCTGCTGCGAATTCTTGAAGGAAGTTTGCAAAACCCAATTTTCGACTCTACCGTGTAAAGTTCCATATTCCATTAATTTAGTAAGTTCTTCGACTGTTATTTCGGATGGCATTAGCTTTGTGATCCTTTTTCAAAAATGTTTTCATAAAAGTAATCTCTGGAACGCGAATAAGCATAGCTCAGGAAGTAATTAATTTCAACCAGGCGGTGAAAAATAATGTTTGAAGGTTTAATAAATTTAAAACATCGATGTTGTTCTAAAGCTTCTAATTGCATTTGATTAGTAATGAGAAAGCTGAGGACCTCGGGAAGGTATTCAAGAGTAAAGAATTTGATATTGTTTAGAATTGCTTTTTCCAGTAGAAGGTGATGAGTAGGGGAGAAGACCTTTTTTCCATCGATGCGGGAATGAATATAGCAAAATTGGTCTTGAATCTTTCTGATTGGATTAGTTTTTTTGAGATAAAAATCGATTTCATTTCTTGGAATATCCGGAATCGATTGTGTTAAGAAACGATGAGTTGAAAAATATTGATCATTTTTCACGATTTCACCTGTTTAATTTCATTTTTGAAAACAAAATACTGCGAAAAGTTCCGGAAAATGTGAAATAATCCGGAAGAGAACTTCGCAAACGAGCTACAGAACTGGGAATTCCTGATCCGGAGAAACAAAACAAGTTGTGAATTGTATGTTTTCGCTTCCAGCCGCCTACAGAGTAGCTCCTATGTAACCCTATCGGATAGTAGGAGAATGTAAAGCGAAGTCAAGTATGGAGTTATAGAATATCCGTTTTTTCACGGATTGAGGTTGATTATTAAAAGGTAAGAGTTTCACGTTTACAAGACTAAAGCGTGAAACATTTTTTTTATACAAAAAATTAGGAAAGCGTGAAAAAAAAAAAAGATAGACAAAAGAATTATTATAATGTTTTTAGTAATAGGCTTAAATATGAGATTTCAATATTTAACTCTATCTCAATTTTGATCTTTAAAGCTTAATAAGTGACCTTTCCTTTTGCGAAAAAATCTTTTCTGATTTTTTTTACTGAATTTTTTTTATGTTCCTATAATTTTTAAAAAATACAACTCTGAGACACAAAAATACATTTCAAGTCATATATCATTCCGAATCGAAAAAAAGTTAACTCACAGCGTTATTTTGAAAGTGGGGGTTAAAAATCATAATTCACTCAACATCTGATAATATCGATAACGTAAACCGGATTTTGGAAATTACGGAATTAGCAACCTCTGATAATATACATTATGTAAACTTGTGTTTGTGGAATTAATCCTTTGAGATGGAATTAGATGGCTGTATTCAAGTTTTTATTGATTTCTAATAATAAATGATAATATAGATAATAATATTTTAATTTTAAATTTTATCATAACAAAACACGAATCTCAAAAACGAATTCTAAGGATCGAAAAATAAATGTTGAACATAAATCACTTCAAAAAATTATTATAAAAGAAAAAGGAGCAAAAATGAAAAGTATGACAGGTTATGGAAAAGCAAGATACTCAAATGATGATTTTGAGATAGATATTGAAGTAAAATCTGTTAATGGCAGATTTCTAGATTCAAGAATAAAGCTTCCACGTGAACTATCATTTTTTGAAATCGACCTAAAGACCTTCTTGAAAAGTAGGATAAAACGCGGTAGAGTCGAGATAAACATCAATTTTCAAAATAAGATTATTCCCGAATTATATTTAGATGAGGGAAATCTGAAAGCATATTGGAATATCTATAGTCGGGCAAAGAAAGTTTTGAAAGCAAAATCGGAAATCCCGCTTGAGCAAATACTTTCTGAATATAATGTTATAAACATAAAAACGAAAAACCTGGAAAATGAGAAATTCAAAAATCTAATTTTAAACATTTTTGAAGAAGCTTTATCCGAGCATCAGAAAATGGCAAAGCATGAAGGAAAATCTATGCTTAATTTCTTTAATTCATCAATTCAAAAGATGTCTTCTTCATTATCTAAAATTGAAAAAGAATTCCCAAAATATAAAAAGGAAATATCTGAAAAACTAAATAATACTCTAACGACTCTACTTAAACAAAAACTTGAAGATGATGATTATAAAAGGGTTCTACTTGAATCAGCAATATATGTTGAAAAAGCGGATGTCACTGAAGAAATTGTTAGAATCAAACATCATCTTGATAAACTTGAAGAGAAGATCAATCAAAAAAATATTGAAATAGGAAAAAGCATAAACTTTATCCTTCAAGAAATGCAGCGTGAAATAAATACGATCGGATCGAAATTCAATTCTACATCTGTGTTTGACGAAATTATCTCAATAAAAGAAGAAATCGAAAAATGCAGGGAGATCGTGCAAAATGTCGAGTGAAAAAACAAAACTTAGTTGGACCTCTCACCCATTCATTGATTTTCCTGTTACTTCAATTTTTTTAGTAATATTTCTCATCGTTTTAGCTGTAATTCTTTGGCAAGTCGCAGTTGTTATTTGGGATATGCCTTTGTTCTATTATCTGGGATTCGCTATTTTTGTTTTCAGCATGATAACCTACTTTATACCAACCAGATATGAATTTTATGAAATGAAAATTATTATCTATTATGCAATGATAAAGATCGAGAGAAACTATTCAGATTTCAAATGTTTTTACTCAGATAAAAAGGGTATTATGCTGGGTACATTTATGAAACCACGTAAACTCGATAGTTTCAGAGGTCAATCCATTCGATTTTCAAAGCTTCAAACTGAAAAAGAAGATTTGATTAAATTATTAGAACAGAAAATCGGAAATCAATATTAATGTATGATTCAAAACTGGCATTTCAGATTAAGAAACTACTTTCAGATAATAATGTTAATAGACTCAAAATAAAAGATATATCCAAAGCTATAAAAGTAAAAAAACATAAACATAAAGATTTGATCGATACACTTTTTAAATTAGCAAAAGATCAAGACATTAAACTTAAAAATAGAAAATATTCATCTTTTGCTAAACTCGATTATATTGAGGGAATTTTCGATGCCAGACCGCTGGCAAGAAACAAATCATTCGCTTTTGTTATTACAGATAAATTTGATGTGTATATTTCATCTGAAGATACGCTGAATGCTTACCATGACGATGAAGTTCTGATTGAAGTTAAATATTCCAAAAATCAAAAAAAGTATGGAATAATCAATAAAATAATCAAGAGAAACAAAGAATTATTTGTGGGACAAATCCAGGAATATCATGGTAATTATTACCTGATTTCGGATAATTCTCGCATTCATACAAACTTTAAAATCAATGACTTAGCAACTGCTTCTACACAGGACAAAGTTGTTTTGAAAATTACAAATTGGGGAAACAGGGAACTTCAGAGATTACCGGTCGGCAATATAGTTGAAATATTGGGAAAAGCAGGAAATCCGGAAGTTGAGATTTTAAGTATTATAAAAAATTATGAGCTTCCTCTCTCTTTTCCAGAGAACGTTATCAAAGAAGTTATTGATTTGTCGGATGAAATAACCGATGAAGAAATCAGCAAAAGAAAAGACTTTAGAAAACTGGTTACATTCACCATTGATCCAGCTTCAGCAAAAGATTTCGATGATGCGATTTCCCTGGAAAAAACGAGCAATGGCTGGAGATTATATGTTCATATCGCAGATGTTGCTCATTATATAAAACATGATTCCTTGTTGTTCAAAGAAGCTGTGAAGCGGGGAAACAGTTATTACTTTCCCAAAAAAGTTATTCCAATGCTTCCGGAAAAAATATCCAATAAAATCTGCAGTTTACGCCCTTTTGAAGATAAGCTCACGATCAGCGTTATAACAGATTTTGACGACTTTTTTCAGATTTTAGATCAGAAAGTTTGTGAAAGTATTATTAATTCAAATGCTCGTTTTTCTTATGATGAGATTGATCTGCTCTTTGAAGATTCAAATCTGCAAATCCCTGAAGAAATTGCAAACATTCTGCATCAGATGAAAACACTCTCCTCTGCCCTATCGGAACAAAGAAAGAAGCATGGTTACCTACGGTTTGACCTGCCGGAGCCGGAATTCATTTTTGATGATAAAGGTTATATTATTGACATCAGGAGAAGCATGGAAACGGAATCACATCGTCTCATCGAAAATTTTATGCTTATCGCTAATGAATTCATTGCTAAACAGTTAAGCCATCAAAATACCATTTATCGGGTTCATGAAAAACCAGATGATGAGGATGTAATCAAAGTTAAAGAGTTAACAAAAAAGCACGGATTAAAATTTCCTTTGGAGATAAATCTGAATTATGCTTTTCAGGAACTTTTAAATTCAATGCCAAATGATGATTATCACAGGGTCTTTGACAGAATTATCCTCAGAAATTTGAAGAAGGCAAAATACCAAATTGAGAATCTGGATCACTTTGGTCTGGGAATAAAAACTTACACACATTTCACTTCACCGATCAGGAGACTTTGTGATCTAATTATTCATCATCAAATCAAACAAAACCTTATTTCAAGCAAGAATACATTTACACTGAAAAAACTGTCTGAGCTGGCTCATATCGCATCAGAAAAGGAATTAATTGCAGACTATGCAGAAAGAGAAGTTAATAATAAAAACAAATTAACCTTTATTAAGAAAAAATTGGGTGAAACGTTTTCCGGAATTATCATTAGTATGAATAACTCATCTCTTTTTGTTGAATTAGATAAATATCCGATTACAGGATTAGTTCCCTTTTCTTCATTGAAAAAGGATTATTATCAATTTTATAAAGAATATTTAAGATTAATAGGTAAAAGAACAGGTAAAATATTAAAGTTAACAGATAAGGTAGAAGTCTTGATTAGCAGAGTAGATAATGATGTTTATTTTCAGTTAATTGGAGAATAGATGTTAATGTTATTTTTTAATTTAATTCTAAGCATTTTATTCATTTTTTTGTTACCATGGATGTTGATTCGATTCAGACGTGAAGAGCGAAAGATGAGGTTTGGAAACTCAATTCCCCAACTGAAAAACTGCATCTGGATTCATGCTGCTTCAGTAGGTGAAGTTAATGCAGTTAAATCATTAATAATTGCTCTTCTAAACAAACACGTGAATAAGACCTTTATTTTATCCACAATGACAAATACAGGTCTGGAATCTGCCAGGCAAATCCATCCGAAGCTGATTACAACGCTGTTTCCACTAGATATCAATTTTATTATGAAAAAAGCTTTCAGAATGCTAAATCCTGAACTAGTAATTTTGGTAGAAACGGAATTTTGGCCAAATATGCTTTCTATTGCAAAAAGAAAAAATATTCCGGTATTAATTGTTAATGGCAGAATTTCTGAGCGAACTTATCCAAAATATAAAAGACTTTCTTTTTTCTGGAAACCACTTTGGAAAGCTATTAAAACTGTTTCTGCACAATCCGATCATGATGCCAATCGTTTTAAATCATTAGGATTTAATAATGTAATAATCAACCAGAATCTTAAGTTTTGTTTACAACTCTCTGAATTTAAAAGAGAAAAGATAAGAAATAAGTGGAATATCACTAAAAATGATTTTATTATTGTATTCGGCAGCAGTCGTCCCGGAGAAGAAAAATTAATAAATAAAATCTTTCCTATCCTAAAAAAAGAAATATCCAATCTGAAATTAATTGTAGTTCCAAGGCATTTGGAAAGAATTTTAGAAGTTGAGGGCATATTTAAAGAATTGAATTATCAATTATACACAGAGCTAAAAAGCCAAACCGAAATAATAATAGTGGATAAAATGGGAATTTTAACTGAAGCTTATGCAATTTCTGATCTGGCAATTGTGGGTGGTAGCTTCTTTGATTTCGGCGGACACAATCCTTTAGAACCTGCATTTTACGGTCTTCCCATAATTATGGGAGAGTTTTACAGTTCATGTATTGATTCTGTGAATAAGCTCAAACAAAATGAAGCGATTATTATTTCATCAAAAAATGAATTGCAGAATAACATTCTGAAAATCACACAAAACCCTGATTATCGCTCGAATCTTGGTATAAATGCTAAAAAAACTTTACAGCAAAATTCCGATAGTCTCAAAAAGAATCTGGAAATTATTGAAAGGTACATAAAATGAAAGAAGCACGTTATTATAAAAAATTACAGAATTACAAAGTTCAATGCGAACTTTGTTCCCATTTCTGCGTGATTGCTTCTAATGAAATTGGAACCTGCAAAGTACGTAAAAATCTGGATGGAAAATTGTTCGCTGTAAATTACGCTAAAACTGTTACAATCAGCATTGATCCAATGGAAAAGAAACCTTTATTTCACTTTTATCCCGGAGAAAAGATACTCTCCATCGGACCAAACTCATGCAATTTTTCCTGTGATTTCTGTCAGAATTATTCGATAAGTCAATTCGAAGTACCCACTCAGAATTTATCTTTGGAATCTCTTTTGAAAGTATGCAAAAAACATAAATCCAAATTTGTTGCTTTTACCTATACAGAACCAATCACCTGGTATGAATATGTTTTAGATGCATCTAAATTATTGCAGGAAAATGATATCAAAACCGTGATGGTAACAAATGGCTTTATAAATCCTGAACCTCTAAAAGAGCTTCTCCCCCACATCGATGCTATGAACATCGACCTCAAATCCATGGATGATGATTTCTATCGCAGATTATGTGGAGGTAGATTATCACCGGTTTTAGATACTATCAAAGAAGCTGTGAAATATTGTCATATAGAAATAACTAATCTGCTCATTACAGGAGAAAACGATTCCGAAGAAAACATCCGAAACCTGGTTGATTTTGTTGAGAAAATAGATGTGAACATTCCTTTGCACTTTTCAAAATACTATCCTCAATACAAAAGAGCAAATCCGCCCACACCCTCATCTTCATTGAATTTGGCGTATAATATTGCCAGAGAAAAACTGAATTATGTTTTTCTGGGAAACGTGCTTTTTCAGAATCACACAAAGTGCCCGAATTGCGGAGAACTTCTAATTAAACGTGAATTTCACATAACGAATTTAATAACGAATAATAGATGTCCGGATTGTAATCATCTAATATATGGAAAATTCAATTAACAAAAATCTCTCCAACATCAAAAAACTATTCACAAAAGCTGATATAATTTTGATAATTCTTTTGTTGTTGATTGCTATCATAATTTCAATTACACTGCTTAATAAGCGAAACGAGAAGATCGTCGAGATCCATCAAGATAATGAACTGATTAGAAGATGTAAATTGGATAAAGATGAGATCATTAAAATCGATGAGCAGATTATCATCGAAATTAAGAATGAAAAAGTGAGGATGAAAAGTTCTTCCTGCAAAAATCAATTGTGCGTGAAACAAGGTTGGTCCAGCTATTTTCCGATTATTTGTGTTCCCAATAAAATTTCAATTGTTATCAAAAGCGAAAAAGAAAATATATTGATTACCAGGTAAATAGATTCTCTCTCCCGCAACCCGCAACCCGCAACTCGCACCTATTATCATACTTTTCGTCACTTCTACCCCAATTCTCTATCTCCTGATTTACGCACTCAATTACTCAACTAACTTAATCAATTTCATACTCAATAAAATCCAAACCGTTAAATTTCTTGACATAAGTTGATTTAAAAAAAGTAAATGTATAGGTTTTTTTTGAAATTGAATTTCGCATAATAATTCTTTTTGAGACAGTTTGGTATTACTATTTAAAAAAGTTAAGAGGATAAAATGAAAAAGTTTTTTTTCCTATATTTTTTTATATTTTTATCTTCAATTCTTTTAGCTGGAAAGATTGATTTCACTCAATCAGAGTTACAGTGGCTTGAAACCCATAAAATAATACGAATTGCTCCAGATCCGGATTTTCTACCCATCGAATCCTTTGATGAAAAAGGAAATTATATTGGTATTTCCGCCGATTATATGAAACTTATTGAAAAAGAACTTGGAATAAAATTTGAGGTTATTCGCTGTAAGAATTGGGATGAAGTTTTGGATAAAGCCCAAAAAAGAGAAGTTGATCTTTTACCTGCAGCTGCTCAAACACCACATCGTGCAGAACATATGTTATTCTCTTCTTCATATTTAGTTTTTCCAGGTGTAATAATAACAAGACATGATTATGAGAAGATTGATTCTACTGAAAAATTATATGGTAAAAAAGTTACGATTGTTTCCGGATATGTCTGGCAGGAGTATTTTACTCTTCATCATCCGAAGATAGAAATCGTTCTTGTGAATTTCATTCAGGATGGACTAAGAGATGTTGCCACAGGTGAGGTTGATGCTATGATTGCTACTCTACCGGTTGCACTTTATTACATAGAGAAGGAAGGTATTCTGAATTTACATGTTAGCGGTGAGACAGAATTTTTTTCCAAACTATCTATCTTAACCAGGAAAGACTGGCCGATCTTAAATTCCATAATAAACAAAGCACTTCAGAATATTCCAAATAAAAAGAAAAAAGAAATTTACCTGAAATGGATTTCTTTTGAATATAATTCTTTCTTTGGTATTCGGAATTTTAAGGAAGTATTATTTATTTTTTTGACACAAGCCTTGTACATAATCATCATCATTCTTCTCTGGAGAAACTTTAAGAAGAAATATCTCCTTAAATATCCTGAAGAGAGGAAAATTAATATCTTATTTATTACCATTGTAATGATTGTTTTCCTGAATATTATTGTTATCTTGAATGAATATCTGGATATCCCCAACCTGATATTGGGAGCACCAAAAACACCATTCAATTACAGGGAATCTCTATTTGAATCTTTACTGATAAATTTGGTAGGGATATTTATTCTTAGACAATTTTATAAAGATATAAAAATCCAAAAAAAAATGGATATTTCTCTGCGTGAAAGTGAAGAAAAATACAAAGCGTTATATGATAATGCCCCTTTAGCATATCAATCACTGAATGAAAATGGGTGTTTTATCGATGTTAATCCTGCCTGGCTTAATATACTCGGTTATCAAAGAGAAGAAGTGATCGGCAAATGTTATGCGGACTTTCTGCATCCGGATTGGAAACTGCATTTTGAAAAGAACTTTCCTGAATTTAAACGCCGCGGATATGTGCACGATGTGCAATTTAAAATACGTCATAAAGATGGACATTTTTTAATCATTTCCTTTGAAGGCTGTATTGGCTATCATCCCAATGGTAGTTTCCGACAGACATACTGCGTCTTTCAGGACATCACCGAGCGGAAGCTGATGGAGCAGTTCGTCAGTACTCAGGCCGAGGTCACTAAGAATATGGCAGAGGGTGCCTATATTGTAGGGCTTCATGATGTCATAATTCGTTGGGCAAGTCCCAGGTTTGAAGGTATGTTTGGTTATGAACCTGGCGAAATGATTGGAAAGCATGCTTCAATCGTTAACGCACCTATTGATTTGACTCCCACTGAAAGAGCAGAGGAAATCATGGAAGTCATAATCAGAACGGGAGAATGGCATGGGGAGGTTAAAAACATCAAGAAAGACGGGACACAGTTCTGGTGCCTTGCCAGCGTCTCCACTTTTACTCATCCGGAGTATGGAGAAGTCCTGCTTTCTGTCCATACTGACATCACCGAGCGCAAAAAAGCAGAAGAACAAATTAATGAATCACTGAAAGAAAAAAAGATACTTCTTAGAGAACTTCATCACCGCGTAAAAAACAATCTTCAGATTATTTCAAGCACACTCGATATGAGTAGAATGCGAACTAATGATCAAAAAGCTATTGACTTATTTACAGACGCCAAGGCAAGGATTTACGCAATAGCGCTTATCCATTCACAAATATATCGGAACGAAAGATTTAATGAAATCGATATGGAAAAACATATTAATGAATTGGTTAATTATCTCTCATCGGTTTATGGCACACAAAAAATGATAACACTAATTGTTAATATTTCTCAAATATATCTTTCAATTGCACAAACGATGCCTTGTGTTCTAATCCTGAATGAACTAATTACCAATGCTTTGAAAAACGCCTTTAAGAAAGGTGAAAAAGGCACAATTGTAGTTTCAATGCAGAAATCAAATCAAGATAATATTATTATAATAGTCAAAGATGATGGAAAAAATGTATTTGAAGAAATTGATTTTTATAAAACCGAAACCTTAGGTCTGAAGTTGGTTAGAAATTTAGTTCAACAACAATTAAAAGGTAAAATAGATATTCATCATAATAATGGAATAGAATTTATTATTAAATTCAAATTAATGAAGGAGTAAACAAATTATGTATCGAATAATAGTAGTAGATGACGAAGCAGTAATAACCACACAATTAGAGGAACATTTAACATCTTTGGGATATGAGGTAGTGGGTGCTGCTTCTTCCGGTGAAGAAGCAGTTATGCTGGCAAAAGAACTCAAGCCCGATTTGATAATAATGGATATTGTGATGCCCGGAAAAATAAACGGTATTATCGCTGCGGAAAAAATACAGCATGAAATAATTATTCCTGTCATATTTTTAACTGCATATACAGATGATAAATATATTCAGAAAGCTAAAAATATTTTTCCTATCGGATATATCGTGAAACCATTTAAAGAAGAGGAATTAAAAGCTATTATAGAAATCGGTATCTATAAAGCTGAAATGGAAAAGAAACTCCGCAAGTCGGAAGAAAAGTTCAGCTCATTTATGAATACTGCTACAGATTTAATGTACATCACAGATGCTCATGGTTATTTGACATATGTTAATGCTTCAATGTCTCAAGCTTTAGGTTATTCCCCAAAAGAACTAAAAGGTATGCAAATATCTCAAATTCTAAGTCTGGAAATTCAAAACAACTTTAAAATAAATAGAGAAGAATTAATAACATCCGGAAAATTATTTAAAGAATCAATTTGGATCACAAAAGAGGGTAAACAAATTCATGGTGAAATAAGATTAAATGCTATTTATGATAATAATTGTAATTATACAGGAAGTAGAGGAGTATTTCGTAATATCACCAAGCGCAAACAAGTTGAGGAATCGTTGCGGGAGAGCGAAGCGAAGTACAGAAGACTCTCAGAGAACTCACCCGCCGTTGTCTACCAATTCATAATGACACCGGAAGGAGCGTTCACTTTTCCGTATGTGAGTCATGTGGTAGCAGCCACCATGGGCATCTCCGCTGAAGACGCTATGAAAGATTCATCACAGCTTCTCGATATGGTGCATCCTGAGGATAAGGAGATGTTTCGCGAAGGCATCATAAAATCCGCCGAATCTCTCGAATCCTTCCCCCTAACAT
>JABMPU010000213.1 GCA_013203665.1 Armatimonadota bacterium | reverse complement strand
CCATAGAAGGTACATAATCCGTGCGGGGCTAATTCATATTAATAAAAAGAGTATGGCTTAATCGGAAAATTTTCGGAATTTTAACCAAAACATTTATAAATTTGTTGCTACTAACAAAGAGTAAGTTAATGTTTGAAAAATGGAACTTAACAAAGAAGCAGTAAAAAAGGGTAGTAAATATCTTTGCGAAGATGCCCAAAAATTATTAGAAATGGCTTATCATATATATAAAGATTTAACTTTTGAATTGCCACAGGGGGTATTGGGAGATACAATTGTTTCTAATATTGTAACTGTTAGTTTAGAAGGCATCAATAATGCAGGAAAGACAACACAAGTGAAAAGAATTGCAAAGAAGTTAGATAAGCTTAATCCGGTTATACCACCAAGATTTTATGATTGTGTACCTTCAAGGATTATATTTGGAAAATCTCAGGGAAATTTTTATGAAATGTTTTCACCTGTAGTTGACAGTTTATTGATTGGTTCGGCTTGTTTACAAAAATATCATATTCTTAATGAATTGGGAGCACACTTTGTTTTATCCGATCGAAGTATGGATTCTTTATATGTATTTCAAGGAAGAAAACTTGCGGAAGTAGGTCATGATATTGATGAAGCAATATTATGGTTAAAAGGTTTAGTATCGGGAGTTGATAAAGATAAATTTAGATTCTATTTGAATATAACAATAGATGAATGTGAAAGAAGAAGTTTTGAAAAATATAAAGCAACTGGAAGACCACCATTAAAAAAAGAATATTTGGATGAGTTAAAAAACAATCTAAAAATATATAAAAAATTATTTGAAGATACAAAAAGAGAATACATTGTTATCAATGCCCATAAACCAATAGAAAGCATCACTAATGAAATAATTGGTTACCTTAAGCAAGGTGGATTAGAGGAGATATTAAAATGAAAATACTATTCATTTCAAACAATTGGTATAAAAAAAAGATTGTAGAAGAAGTAAGTAAAGAACAAGGTTTAGAACTTGATTTTGTAGAATCAAACCTTCATTTATATGATACAGAGTCCCTTAAAGACAACATTTTTAGGATCTTAAACGAGCTGTTCCTTGAATTTAAAAAACCAATCTTAATAGCAAAATCAGGATTATTTATTGAAGGGTATCAAGACTTCCCGGGGATTCGCACAGATTTTATAAGTAAAACAATAGGAATGCCTGGTTTATTTAGGTTAATAGGTAATAATGCACAAGTGTCAGTTAATACTGTTGTTGGTTTTTTTGATGGCAATAGAACATTAATTGAAGAATTGAATTTAGAGGGATCACTGAAGAATAAGAGTAATCAAGAAGGGTGGTTCTTTGACCCTTACTTCTTTCCCAAAAATAATGATAAATCAATGTCAGAAATGGATGAAGAAAGTAAAAAGGAATTATGGTCATTACCATTTCGGAAAATAATTAAAAGGATAATACAAAGATGAAAAAAATTCAATATGATATAATTACTTGGCATGACTTTAATTCAATAATTAGTACTTTTGTTGATAGTATCAAAGAAGATAAATTTGATGCAATTCTTACTATTGCAAAAGGAGGACTAATTCCTGCAGTTGCATTATCGCATAAATTAAATATTGATGATTTCAATATAACCAGAATTAGAAGGAATTTAAGTAATGAACCTTTTTCAGGTAAAATCCCGCCACTAGTTGATAAATTTGATTTTGCTAAACTCCAGGGAAAAAGAATATTAATAGTAGATGATATCGTTGGAACAGGAGAAACGCTCAAAAAGCTTATTGAGGTCTTAAAATCTAATAATATCATAGACTTTAAAATATTTGTGTTAGTAAAATTTGTAGGTGAATATTCTCCAGATGGAACTATAGATAATTATTACTTTGGAAAAATTTGCAATAATTGGGTAATATTTCCGTGGGAGGAGAAGCGATGTTAGACATGCAAAAAACAATTCCAAAACACCCTTTTCCATTAAATAAAGTTGGAATTACTAATAAGAAAATCTTTATCAAATTAAAGGGGGACCATAAAATTCCAGCCATAGTAAATGCTAATGTAGATTTAGATATCCAAAATAAAGGAGTTCATATGTCTAGACACATTGAGTCAATACAAGAAGTGATAAATTTACCTAATGAGTCAAATATAATTAATATTCCTTCTAAAATTGTTAAAGAATTGCTTAAACGACACGAATATAGTAAAAGAGCTGAGGTTGATATTCAAGCAGATATAGAATATGAAACCAAAACACCTGTATCTAAGAGAAAATCATCTGAATTCGCAACAGTAATTTTAAAAGCAGTGGGATTCAGAAGGGATGGAAAATCTGAAATTCTTCGTAAGATTGGGATTAAGCTATATGGTATGAGTGTATGTCCATGTGGACAAAATATGGTTAAAGAATTTGCAAAGAAAAATCTTAAGGAATTAGGGTACCCATTTGATAATATTAAAAAAATACTTGCTGCAGTCCCAATAGCAACTCACAATCAAAGATGTTCTATTGAAGCAACAATAGAAAGTAAAAATGAATCATTTAGTATTGACATTCAAGATTTTATCCAACTTATTAATAATTCATTCAGTTCAGAGACCTATAGTTTGATGAAAAGACAGGATGAGTTTTCACTAATACTAAAAGCTCATAAAAAGCCCCTCTTTGTCGAAGATTCTGCTAGGAATTTAATTATTAATATGCTTAAGAAATTTGGTCAATATCTTTCCAACGAAGACAAAATTACAATTAAGCAAGAAAATTTTGAGTCAATACATAAACATAATGCATTTGTAGAATTTTCTAGTTCAATTGGTGAATTAAAGAAAAAAATGGGGAGTTACTTTATGTTTGTAAGTTAGAATGAAAGTTACAGAAATATTTAGAAGTGTACAAGGAGAAGGAATTTACACTGGTAAACCAGCTGTTTTTGTAAGACTAGCTGGATGTAATCTTAAATGCTCTTGGTGTGACACAAGATATAGTTCGTGGGAACTTACAGAATTTGAAGAAGTCCAGATTGATGACTTATTGTCTAAAATTATTGAATTTGACGTTGGTTTAGTGATCTTCACTGGTGGAGAACCTTGCTTACAGTCAAAAGAATTAATCACGCTCTGTGAGAAACTAAAGATATATAAGGTTAAAATTCATATTGAAACTAACGGTACAATCTTTGACAATAAGTTAATTAAAATGATTGATTTTTGGAGTATTAACCCAAAACTATCTAGTAGCACCAATCAATGTGGGTTAGTCCCATTTAAAATAAAAATTATTAAAAAGATTATAAATAAATTGCCAATTGATAAGTACCAACTTAAGTTTGTCATATCCGAAGACAATATGAATCAAGACATAATAGAAGTAGAACAAATAATAAAAAAATCGAAAATGAAACATAATGCAAATATTATTTTCCAACCAGAAGGAACTTCAACTGATATTGTTCATTATTCTTCTAAATGCGCAAATTTAGCTGAAATTCTAGTTATAAATCAAATGCATTATATAATGAAACAATTTTCAAATGCAAGAGTTTTATCTCAAATGCACAAGTTTTTTTGGTGGAATAAGAGGAAGATATAAAATGAATGAAGAAACAAACATAAAGAAGGCTATTATTTTATTGAGTGGCGGATTAGATTCTGCAGTATGTGCTGCCATTGCAAAATCTGAAGGTTATGATTTAATTGGTTTGACATTCAATTATGGACAATCAAATGTTAAAGAAATTGAATTTGCAAAAAAAGTCGCTGAAATACTTGAATTTAAAGAACATATTATTTTTAATATTGAAGATCTAAAGAAATTGTCTCCTAGTGCTTTAACATCAGAATCCATTGATATTCAAGAAGGAAATCCTGATTGTGAATCTACCCCAAACACATATGTTCCTGGAAGGAATATTATTTTTCTCTCTTTGGCTTCAGGATTATGTGAATCAGTTGAAGCTTCAAAAATTTATGTTGGATTTAATCAATTAGATTATACTGGTTATCCAGATTGTAGGGATGAATTTGTAAAAGCTATGCAGGATGCAATAAACAAAGGAACTGTTTTTACTACAGATAAAGGAAATACAATTGAAATTGTTGCTCCACTTATTTCAATGAGTAAGAAAGAAATTATTATGAAAGGAAAATCTTTGAACTTGAATTTTGACAATACTTGGTCATGTTACACTAGTAAAGATGAACCTTGTATGAAATGTGATGCTTGCTTGCTGAGACAAAAAGGATTTCAAGAAGCAAAGGAGACCAAAATTTTCAGCTCCAAAGAATTTACAAAAGTATATTTTGTAACGGGTAATAAACACAAGGTTGCAATATTCAATAAAGTAATGGCACCCGAGTTCCAAGTTGAATGTTTCAAGCCAAAAGCCGAGATTCCTGAATTAGAAACCAAATCAGTTCAGAAAGTGGTAATTGATAAATTAGATAAAACTCTTCAACATTTTTCACATCCTCATGGATACTTATTTGTTACAGATGTAGGTTTATTTATTAACCAATTAAATGGCCATCCAGGAGCATTAATTAAGAGAGATACAAAGAGACTATTTAATGGAGACTTCCAGAAATGGTGTAATCATTTGGATTCCCTAAAACAAAGAGAAGTCTATATACAAATGATTATCGCAGCCAAAAATAAGGAAGGTAAGAGAATATTGATTGATCATAAAGTAAAAGGCCACATCCCAGTAAAGCCACAACCTGGTAAATTTGGTTTTGGATGGGATGATATATTTGTTCCTGATGAAAGTTATGTATCTCTTGAATATAAGGGGAAGTCATTTGCTCAGATACCTAAAGAAGTTAAGTTTAATATATTAATGATTCCACCAATAAATGAATTTAAAAGGAGGTTATTAGAGTAGAAATGAAAGAAATACTTGATCTAATTTTTGTTGGGGGAGGACCTTCAACCTTATTTTGTGCCTCAAAGCTAGATAATAAAATAAATTTCTTAATTCTTGAACAAGGTAAAAATTTGGAAAAAAGAAATAAAAGTATTAGAAATAATTCATCTGAAGCAAAATCTGATATATTATTTGGTGTTGGAGGGGCTGGTTTGTTCTCTGATGGCAAATTGAATTTTTGCACGGATATTGGTGGTAATCCATTGGATGTACTCAGCCAAGGAAGGATTAATAAAATTACCAAAGAATTTTTTGATAAATATTCAATTACCCCTTTAAAAGCGGGTAATTCTAATGTTAAAATTGATAAAGGAAAAAATTTAGTTTTCCCTCAATACCACTTTGGAAGTGATAGACTTAGAGCATTCATACTTAAATTAATCAGACCTTTCGAAGATAGAATTGTTACAAATTGCATAGTTAAAAAAATTGAAAAAGAAAGAGAACTCTTTGTTGTTTATGTAAACGGGGCTAAATACAAATCAAAAAAAGTAATAATCGCAACTGGTCAATCCCACTTTGATTTTCCTACAGAAGTAGCCAAGTCGTTTGGTATTACAATAACCCCTGCCAAAATTAGTATTGGATTTCGTGTAGAAGCCAAGATGGATAATCTTCAAAAGTATTTTGATATTCAATATGACCCCAAAATATTATTTGAAACTAAATATGGACAAGTAAGAACATTCTGCAGCAATCCAGGAGGGCATGTTGTTTCAGAAGAAAAATTTGGGTTCTCTACTGCAAATGGTCATGCTAATTATGAAAATAAAACTATTTATGGAAACTTTGCGCTACTCCTTAAAATATATGGAAAAGAAAGAATTATTGATGGATGTAAAAAATTAAGTCAAGACACAAATTCAAAATTAATTGTGGAAAATGTTGTGGATTTCCTCAATGGAAAACATAGTAGGAAATTACAAATCAAACCACAACACAATAACTATGTTACTGGATTAAAATTTGAAAAATATTTTCCCTCAGAGGTTTTTGAAGGGCTTAAAGAAGCACTTTGGAGCTTGATAAAAATTGAACCTGGACTGACAAAATCTATTCTTTATGCTCCTGAACTCAAAGTGTTACACTATACCCTTAATGTTAGAAAAAATAGTTTTGAGAGCGTAGAAGTACCTAGCTTGTATTTTATTGGGGATTCAAATGGTAATATTCATGGTCTTTGGAACGCAATAATGAGCGGTATTTCTTGTGCAGAGGAATTAAAAAATGAAAAATAATAACAAACAATTATATTTAAAGAAAGATAACCCAAACATTGATGAGTCAAAAGAATTTATAATTAATGCTAGGAAATATCTTGGAAACAAAACTAATTTCATAACTCTTATTAACCAAGTAATTGATGAAAATCACCTTAACTTTAATTCAGTTATGGAATTATGTATGGGAACAGGAGTTTTATCCTATTATTTTGCAGAGAATGGAAAGAAAGTAATTGCTAATGATTTGCTTCCTTTAAATTTTATATTAGGAAAGGCTTTTATGTCAATGAAAAGGCACATTGATAAAAAGAAAATTATTGAATTAATTGAGTATTGTAATAAGATTCAAGGAAGAAAGGGAGAATTAACTATTAGATTTGGAGATAAATTTACTTCAAAAAATGTTTCTAGCAAAGCAGATGCAATTATAAAATTTCTCAAAGATAACAAGGAAATAAACAAATATGAGAAATATTATATAGTATCATCCCTTATACTTGCTCTTGAAAAAGCGTCAGAAATTGATTCTGATTATTTGGGATTGGAGAGATTGGAAGCACAAGAACCAGAAAAACTAATCCTAAAACCCTTAAAGACTTTGCCTAATAACAATGTTCAAGTAGTTAATGGAGATGCAATCAAATTGGTAAAAGAACAAAAAGCAGATTTAGTAATCATAGATCCACCATTTGATGACTCAAATTATTCTGATTATATGGTTTACCCGGAACAAGTAGTAGAATTGGCATGTCCAGAAATCCAAAAGCCATCAAAGAGTGATTTCTATAATAAAGAAAAGGTTAAAAAAGCATTTACAGAACTTATTGAGAACCTTGATGCAAAATACTTAATGTTTTGGTATAGTAATGATGGTATTGTTTCAAAAGAACATCTAAAAGAAGTAATTAAAAGGAAGTTCGGAAGAGTGGTAATATATGATATTATTAGAAAAGAAGGATTACATTTAGTTAGAAATGAACCTAAAACTGATTTCATGATTTTGGGGGTAAAAAAATGAAGATTAGTAAAGAGTTTACATTTGATTCGGCACATCGTTTGAAATGGCATAAGGGAAAATGTCAAAATTTTCATGGTCACACATACAAGTTAATTGTAACAGTTGAAGGAAAATTGAATCAAGATGGAATAGTCATGGATTTTGCTGATTTGAAGAATGAAGTTAAAAAAAAAGTTCTTAATATACTTGATCATAAAAATCTCAATGAAATATTCGAAAACCCCACTGCCGAAAATATTGCAATTTGGATTTGGGAAAAACTTAAGGAACTAAATCTTACTGAAATTAAGTTATGGGAAACACCAACATCTTATGTAATTTATAATGGAAAATGACAAAAAGATATCTACTTACTGGAAGCCCCTCAAGTGGCAAAACTATTATGATTATATCTCTAGAACTTAGAGGTGAACATATTGTAAGGGAAGCAGCTGAAGATTATATTAGATTTTTAAAATTTACTAGTGGAGAAAATATTATTATAGATAATTATAAACAAAAACAACTAGTTGATTTAATTATTCAGCGTGAAAAAAGAATTTTACCTGGTATAGACAGGGTTTTTTTAGACAGATCTTACCCGGATGCATTAGCTTATCCACACAGTCAAGAAATGGATGATTATGTCCATTCCTTGCACAATCAAAATCCTTTTGATTTAGTTTTTGTCATGGAAGTTCTCCCAAAATATAGCAAGTCACTTTATAGATTGGAAGATAAGGAAGCAGTTCACACTATTCATCAAAAAATATTGGAAGTTTACAAAGGATTAGGTTATAATCCAATAATTGTACCCTCTCTCCCTGTGAAAAATCGTCTTGAATTTATAATGGATAAAGTTTGGAGATATGAAAAAGATGAAGTTAAACAATAAATTATATTGTTGGTGATAGCCCTACAATATACTTCAGCTCTTTGCCAAAATTTATATAGCTAATTAATCTTTTAATTTATTTATTTTACTGAGATTAGGTTATCTTTATGAAGATTAATACTAATTTAAATCCAGAACAAATAATCAGATTAGAAAAAATATGTGATGAAGAGTTCAGTAGAAACAGTGATACTAAAACATTCCGATTCAAAAAACTTGAAAAAGGGATTTATCTGCCAACTTTTGATTTAATTAATTTGTATAATGTAGTAAAAAAGCGTAAATTTAAAGACAAAAAAAGAGTTCTGGATTTAGGGAGCGGTGATGGGAGAGTTGTATTTCTTTTTTCATTAATGGGATATTCTCCTACTGGAGTTGAATATAACGAGCATCTTTGTAAATTATCAGATAATATAATTAAACCAAGTTTAATTTCAGAAAGGTTTAAAGTAAAAAAAGCTAAGTTTAAACAGGGAGATTTTTTAAATGAGGACTTTTCAGACTATGATATAATTTATTTCTTTCCAGGAGGCTTTAATAACTACAAAGAATTGGAAGATAAGCTGATTAAGACAATGAAAGACAACTCATTTTTTCTGGTTTATGGGCAGAAACATCCATTTGAACAATTAAGGCCAAATAGTTTTTGGCAAAGGCTTGCAGGATATAAGGAAGGAAAAATCATGGTCTATAGAAAATAAACCTCTCTAATTCTAATGT
>JABMPU010000212.1 GCA_013203665.1 Armatimonadota bacterium | reverse complement strand
GCAATGATCTTCTTGCTTTTCTTTGCGTAGGCGGATTACTTTTTACTTTGTTCACTTCACTTCTTCTTGCAGAAACTATCGAAGTGAAACAAGACGGCACGGGCAACTTCACTTTCATCCAGGAAGGGATCAATGCTTCGGTTGATTCTGATACGGTTCTGGTTTATCCCGGAACATATTTTGAGAATATTGATTTTATCGGAAAAAATATTACAGTTGCCAGCCTTCTTCTAACCAATGGAGATGAAAGTTATATAGACAGTACGATCATTGATGGGAACCAGCAGGGAAGCGTGATTACATTTGAAAATAATGAAACGAATAATGCGGTTTTGATAGGACTTACATTACAAAATGGTTCAGGACAACAACCCACAATTTTTAAATATGGTGGTGGAATTTTTATTAACTTCTCTTCACCATCATTAAAATATCTCAAAATAATTAACAACAATGCTAGTACTGGTGGTGGAATTCTATTTTCATCATCAAATGCATATCTTGAAGCTGTAATAATAAAAAAAAATCATGCATTTGCAGTAGGAGGTGGTATTACTATTGGTCGTTTACCACCGAATCCAATTAATTCGAATATTACCTTCAGTTCAATAAACAAATGTAACATTTACAATAATTCTGCTGGTTATTATTCAGATATTTCAATTGCAGAGAACCATGCACCTGTTACCAATGTTATTGTTGATACATTAACAGTATTATATCCTGATCATAATTTTACTTCACAGTTTCCCAATATTAGTTTGAGTATTGAACATGCATGGCTTGAACAGGTGGAACATGACATTTATGTTAGCCCTGATGGAGATGACAATAACAGCGGTCTAACAATAGACGAACCTCTGAGAACCATTCAATGGGCATTAACAAAGATAAAAGCGGATAGTTTGAATCCACGAAATATTTACATCGCAGAAGGCATATATTCTCCAGCATCAAATAATGAATTATTTCCTCTAAATATGCGTTCTTACGTAAGTATAATCGGTGCTGGTGTTGAAGAAACTATTTTTGAAGAACCAATTGGAAAAGCAGCATTTATATATGGCTGGCATGATAATTTTATCAAATTATCATCATTTACAGCACGAAATAGAACTGGAGCCAATATATCACCTTCTCCGATCCAATTGTCCTTTTCAAATTCTGAATTGTCAGATATCCTTATTGAAAATTGTTTTTGTATGAATGCATCAGCAATTGGGAGTACTGGAGATATAATTATAAAAGATGTAAAAATTTATAATAATAATGGAATGAAAGCAGTTGTTTGTGGAAGTTATCCTGATCAAGAAATAACTGCTAAACTTAACAATGTTATATTTATTGGTAATGATCAATATGAACCAACATGTGGAGGAGGAGCACTCTCGGTTTCATGTCGCAAATCTGTTAGTTTAAAAAATTGCTTGTTTGCAAAAAACCATGCTTATGATAATGTGTGGCCAAACGCTAATATATACCTGCTTGAAAACGATACTGTGGATTTTTTCAATAATATAGTATGCAATAATACAAGTAATGGTGGAGCAATTGCTGTGGGAGGCGGTGGAACGATTAATATAAAGAACAGCATAATCTACGGGAATAGTAACTATCAATTTCAAACAAAGCGTGGTTATGAACCTAGTTATGTAAATGTATCACACAGTCTTATCCAGGGCGGAACAGATCCATCCATCCTGCACATAGCAGGTCCGGAACCTTATGGTGTAGAATTTATCTGGGGAGAAGGAATCATAGATGAAATTCCACAATTTTTGGGTGGAGATGAATATGACCCGCTTTATTACCAGCTAACAGAACTTTCCCCCTGCATAGATGCAGGCACACCAGACACAACCGGTCTATATTTACCACCCTGGGATCTTCTGCATAACTATCGAGTCTGGGATGGAGATAATAACGGAACAGCAATTATTGATATGGGCTGCTATGAATTCGGAGCTGAACAATATGTAGAAGCAGAAAATATTCAATCTTCAATTTTCAATATTCAATTATCAAATTATCCAAATCCATTTAATCCAGAGACAAAGATAGTATTTAATCTTCCGGAAGAGGGAAATGTAAAACTTGAGATTTACAACATAAAAGGTCAAAAGGTAAAAATCCTAATGGATTGTTATACTTCACCTGGAGATTTTGAGCTTATCTGGAATGGGAAAGATGATAATAACCTGCAAGTTGGAAGTGGCGTTTATTTTTATCAATTAAATATTAATGGAAATTCTGAAGCAATAAATAAAATGATCCTGTTGAAATGATTTGCAATGAATCACCTTGAAAAGGTTTAAAAGATTTTTCTACTTGCTGAACCTTTTCAACGGATAAGACCCAGAAACCAAAAAAACATTGAAAAGGGCTACTTTATTGAGTTTTGTAATTAGTAATTTTCCTTTCATAATATTCTTTTTACATCACCTGTTTTTCTATCTACTTTATACATATTTACACCAGCATCGATCAGCATTTCCTGAGCCAATTTATCCGCATAAACCTCTGCAATGTAAATTGTATTAATTTCTGAGTTTATCAGCATTTTTGTGCAGATAACACAAGGTTGATTTGTGCAATAAAGATCACTGCCTTTGATAACTGATCCATTTATTGCAGCTTGAATAATTGCATTTTGTTCAGCGTGGATTCCACGGCAAAGTTCGTGTCTTTCACCTGTAGGAATATTTAATTTCTGACGTAAACATCCGGTTTCAGAACAATGTGGAACATGTTTTGGTGCACCATTATAGCCTGTGGATACCACTTGATAATCTTTCACAATTATTGCACCAACTTTCCTTCTAAGACAGGTAGAGCGTTTAGATGCCAGAAAAGCCATTTCCAGAAAGTACTGATGCCAGCTTGGTCTATTATACATTAATGTCTCCAGTTTCTTTTTGTTTTTTTATTATTTCAGCTTGAGATTTCCTGAGATAATAAGGTTCGAGTTCTGCAATAAAATCAAATTTAAATTTAGGGATTTCGTTCAATTTCAACGCAATACTTATCAAAGAAGAAGCCAAAGGAATATTCTGGTGGGGAAGAGCCATCTCAAATTGAATTCCTTTTTTTTCTATTTGTTCTTTGTATTTGATTGCTCCATCACCCACAAAAATAACAGGTTCTTTTATCATCTTTAGAAAATCATCTGGTTTGGCATTTTGTGGAGGGATTTTTTCTTCCAGATCGGAAGAATATAAGGCAGCATAAACTTCATCCATTTTTGCATCAATAAAAGGTAAGATCGACCATTTACATCCGTAAAGGTTATAAGCTAAAAGTTTGAGAGTATTTACAGGTAATAATGGAATTTCTTTTCCCATACAAAAGCCTTTTGCAGTTGCCAGTCCAATGCGAATTCCAGTAAAAGAACCTGGACCATTTGATAAACAAATCAAATCAATATCTTCGATTGTCAATTTAGCTTGTTTCAAACCAAAATCGATTTGCGGCATTAATCTTTCGGAATGCGTAGTCTGGATATCGAGATAACTTATAAAAGAAATTTTGTTATCTTTGCAAATTGCCACACTGCCGGAAGTTGATGAAGTATCCAAAGCTAAAATATTCAAAAAATTACCTCGTCTATATGAAAATTATCTTTGTTCAATTTTCATAAATTATGAATAAAAAATTAAAGTCAAGAAAAAGAATTTTTCTTGCCTACTTTTGTACTCAATTGAGATTTGAACCATAGATGAATTGAGGGAAAAATGAAAAAAGCTAATAAGAGCAAAATCGAATTTTTTCTGTTTAGGATTTTCTATAAATTGTTCAAAATGTTACCATATCCATTTGTAGAAAAAATAATCAGGCAGATTTTTATTTTTGGTGGGATGGTTCTCCTGATTAGAAAAAAGAGAGCTATGATGCAACTAAAGATGGTTTTCCCGAAAAAATCTTCCCAAGAGATTAGGAAAATTCTGATTGGCATGTATAGAAACATGGGAATAACAACAGCAGAAACATATTTTGGAAACACTCAAAAATTATTTGATAAAGCAATCGTGGATGGCTGGGAAATCCTGGATAAAGCTGTTAAAATGGGAAAAGGTGTGATTTTGACTACAGGTCACCTGGGAAACTGGGAATTGGCTGGAAGATATATTGCTGCGAATTATAAAATGGGAGTTGTAGGCAGGAAACTGCGAAACAGGTATTTGGATTCTTTCACGAATAAATTGCGGGAAAAAGAAAATATCATTATTATAGATAGAAAAAATGCTTTAAGACCGATAATCAAATTACTGAAAGAGAATTATATTGTTAGTTTATTAATGGATCAAAATGCAGGAAAGAATGGAATTCTGACAGATTTTTTAGGATTTCCTGCTTCCACTTTTGTAGGAGCAGCAAAGATTGCTATTAAAACCGGTTGCCCGATTGTACCGGCTTTTGCGATTAGATTATCTGACGGCACTCATCATTTTATCTGCGAAGAAATAATTTATCCTGATGAATATGAGAATACTCCTGAATCAATAAAAGAATTAACTGAATTGGTTTCCAAGACGCTCGAAAAGTATATTTTAAAATATCCCCAGCAGTGGTTCTGGGTTCATCGCAGATGGCGGGGAGCAAAAAAAGGAAGAAACCTATAATTAATTTAAGAACTTGGATATCTCCAAATTACCAAACTTAATTCTCGTTCACAAAGCCCTCTTTGGGAACATAACAAAGCATTCAGGATAATTGGTAATGAGAAAAAAGTTCGTTCAAAAAAGCTTTACAATAAAAACAATTTTGTAAGTTTGGCTCGTGGAGAGCAGTAAATGAAAAAAATATTTATCATTGGTTTTATCTGTATTTTCGCAGTATTAACAGCGATAGATTTTGTGCCTGGAACCGGTAAATCGGTTCAAGAAAATCTGCGTGATACTACTGAGGTTTACTATCATACAAACACAGATGATCAACATTGGTATGGTTCGGATAGCTGGGCTGTTCTTTTTGATTTCAATAATTATTTTCCATCCATTGATTCGCTTTATTTTGAAGCAGACGGAGCTCTTGTTTATATTCCTAATGATAACAGTGCGAATGACTTAACCATCAAATTGTATGATAACGATTATAATCAACCGGGAAATTTGATTTTATCTCAAACAATCTCACCTGTTTCCGGTTGGAACGAAATCTCATTTAATGATACTCCCAGAGATACAGTCTGGCTTGTGATCGATTATGAGACTAATCCAACAAATCAATTTATTTCTGCTTCATCAAATGATGGAACTCATAGTTATTATTGGGATCCGAATTTTGGTCCGGATGGTTTCTACAGAAATATGGCGGAAACCGGTTTTCAATCAGAATTTCTTTTTAGCTTGAAAGGTCAATTTCTGATAGATGGAATCGATATCGAGTTAGTCGATTTTGAACTTATAAATAATCCTGATATCCCAGAAAATTATTATCCCAATTTTACCGTAAAAAATAATTCAGCTCAAACTGTTGATAATGCTTACTTGCTTGTAGAAATTGGTTCTCCTGTATATTCTGTCGAGGATTCGATTTCTCTATCATCGCTTCCTTCAAATGAAGAAGTTACATTTGATTTTTATGGAAATGATGAACATCTTTATGAACTTCTATCAAATCCATCTCAATATTCTGTGAATGCCGATCTTAATTGTGAAGACGATGTCTTTATACCTAATAACCAAATTTCTTATGATTTCAATACTTTCACAATTAGATTGGATAAAATTTTGATTGAAAATTTCGTGCAACTCAATGATATAAATTGTGAAAATATCTGGTTGGATGAGCAGATCGTTTTGGATTTGGATAGTTGCGAGGTAATCAATTATTTCCCGGAAATCCCTGATATTCCCTTTTATCATCCGGATTCTTATGAGCGATTTAATGATTATAATTTATTTGGATTGCCAACCACAATAATCTATGGTGAAAAAAAGATTCTCGGATATAATCAGAATTCTTTCGCTGATACTCTAAGTCTTTACTATCTTAACATGTTAGATAATTATAAAACATTCATTTCTTTGCAAGATGTTTCCGGTGGATTCAATCCGGTGACTCATGATGCTTATGTATGTATCAATTTGAGAAATGAAAATGCATCAATTTTTCAGAATTATCTTGGTGATTGCAAAATGTATGTAGCTTTGACGGAAAATAATTTGGAAACACGAACTGATATTTTCGGTTCGGTTTTATTAGATGTAATTACAGAAGTTTCTGATTTACAACTTAATTATGGTCAAAATCAAACTGATTCGATTTGGTTTAATCTGGATGATATTGAACCGATCAGTGGAAATTCGGATAATTGTAGCGTTATTTTCTGGGTTCAAAATGAGATCACAAAACAAATAGATTTCATAAATTCAATCTCTATTCAGGATTTTGGAGTTTTAGATGTAAATCCGCAGGAAGTTCCTGAAGTGCCAGTAGTAATTAATATTTATCCCAATCCATTTTCCACTGATAGAAATTTGAATATAAATATTCGCTCCGAAAAATTGATAACTTCTACAAAAATAGAAATTTATAATATTAAAGGACAACTCGTTCAAACCATTCTTCAAGAAGAAAACTTACTTGAATCCAATCTCATCTGGAATTGCAAAGATTTTTCCCAAAATGAGGTTGCATCCGGAATTTATTTCATGAAAATTGAACTTAATAATCTGGGAAAAAACAAAAAATATTTCCGTAACTGTCTATTCATAAAATGAGAAAAAAGCAAATTTTCAATCGTACTTTCCATGAGCTTACAGGCTGCATTCACAACCACACAGAATACTCTTTTGATTGCGTAATAAAGATTGAAAAAATCCTCAAAGCTGCTAAAAATAATGATTTGGATTATATCACCATCAATGATCATATGACCTTGGATGCAGCAAAGGATGCAAGTGTTTTAAATGAAAAAGAAATTATCGTGATTGTTGGTGCTGAAGTAAATGATGAGACTAATAATAATCATTTTTTGGTTTATAATGTAGATAAAATCCTGCAGGAAAAAGATGCAAAAAAATATGTGGAATATTATATCCAAAACGGTGCAATCGGTTTTGCAGCACATCCTCATGAAAAACGAAGTTGTTCGCTTCTCCGAAAATATATTTGGACTGATATAGCAAATGATGATTTCACCGGATTAGAGGTCTGGAATGCACTTTCGGATTGGGTAAGCAGAATGAATCCCAGATTGAATGGATTATTCCTGGTTCTATTTCCATCTTTTTTTATTAAAAAACCGTTGAGAAAAAATTTAAAATATTGGGATTCCTTGAATAATGCAGGCAAGAGAAAAGTGGCAATTGGCAGTGTTGACGCTCATTCAGAAACATTTAAAAAGTGGGGTATAAAATTTGTTTTTTTAACTCACAATTCACTTTTTAAGACTGTCAGAACCAATTTGCTAATCAATGAAAAAAAAGAGATAAATGAAGAAAATGTTTTGAATGCTATTAAAAATGGCAACAGTTACATTGTTAATTACAAAATGGGAAATCCCTATAATTTTTATGCAGGCATCAAATCTGAAAACCAAAATGCGATTTTTGGCGAAGAGATAGAATTCACAGATGATTTGAAATTATATTTCAGGTTACCCAAAAATGCAAAAGTGAAGCTTTTCAGAAATGGCATCATAACCGAAAAAATATATGATGAAAAAGGATTTTTTCCAATCACAAAAAAAGGAAATTATCGATTGGAGATTACACGATTCAGCAAAGGTTGGATTTATACAAATAACATTTATGTTGTTTGATGGAGTAACAAAATGGACGAGAAAATTTATATATCTGATTTGCATTCATATTTAAACAAAGAAATTATCAGCAATTTTATAGTTACTCAGAAAGAGCTTAGAGAAGGCACAAAAGACGTTTTCGTGAGGATGAAGCTTGCAGATAAAACCGGTTCTGTTTCTGCTAATATATGGAATAATGCTCGTCAGATTGGGCAGAAATTTAATGAAGGTGATATCATTAAAATCAAAGGTGTTGTTATCAGCTACAAATCTCAGATTCAAATTACAGTGAATAAAGTTCGTGTTTTGAGCGAAGAAGAATACGATCTGGCAGAATACATTGAAACCACTTCCAAAGATATAAATAAACTTTCGGATAAACTTTTTGAGTATATCGAGAATATCCAGGACGTGTATTTAAAAGAACTTTTATTGAGTATTTTTGAGGATAAAGAATTTTTCACACTTTTTGCCAATTCACCTGCTGCCAAAACCTGGCATCATAATTATTTAGGCGGATTGCTCGAACACACCATATCTGTAACCACTATCTGCGATTTTGTTTCCCATCTTTATCCTTTGAACAAAGACCTTTTGATTACAGGAGCAATACTTCATGATATTGGTAAAGTCTATGAATATCATGTAAAACCTACGATAGATTTTTCTGTTGAAGGCAGGTTGGTCGGTCATATACCTCTTGGTGATAAGATTATTTGTGAGAAAGCAGCAAAGATAAATAATTTTCCAAAAGTCCTTTTAATGAAACTCAGGCATCTTATTCTGGCTCATCATGGTGAATATGAAAAAGCTTCTGCCAGGCTTCCTCAAACCCTGGAAGCGATCGTTCTTCATTATTCGGATAATCTCGATGCTCAAACAGTGGGAGTGCAGCAACTTGTTCAGGCTGTAAAAAACCCGGATGCTGATTGGACTGAATACGATAGACTGAATAACAGGTATTTCTATTTGAAGTAAATTTTATGGATGCGTGGACAAGTTCCGGAAATAAGGATATAGATGTTTCAAACAGCAGTTCTGGCAAGTGGAAGTAAAGGCAATTGTTTTGTTATTCAAACCGAATCAACAAAATTACTATTAGATGCTGGACTCAGCGGTAAAAAAATTCTTCAGGCTCTTGAAAAAATAAATTTAGATAAAATCGGATTTAACGCTCTGATCATCAGCCACGATCATCATGACCATATCAGCGGAGCAGGTATTATCTGCAGAATGTTGAATATCCCTCTTTATATAAATGAATCAACTTGTCTAATGAAAAGAAAGCACTTGGGTAAACTTCCTTTTGATGCACGATTTTTTTTCAATGAAGATAAATTTGAAATTGGAGATATTCAGATAAATCCTTTTTCTTCATCACACGATTCTTTAGAAAGTTCAAATTTCATTTTTCGCAAAAAAGGCTTAAAAAACAAGAAACTTGCTGTAGCAACGGATCTGGGTTTCAGTACGAGATTGACCATAAAAAAATTAAAGAATTCATCAACAATTATCCTGGAAAGCAATCATGATGAAAAATTGCTGATAAATGGACCATATCCCTGGCATCTTAAACAAAGAGTAAAAGGCAAACAGGGTCATCTTTCTAATGAGCAGGCTGTTGGAATCATCAGCCAAGTTATCCACCAGGGATTGAAAAATCTGATTCTTGCCCATTTGAGTGAAATAAATAATACACAGGAAATTGCACGTTCTTTGATGGAAGATTATTTGGAGATGGTTAATCATGATTTGAACTTGATAATTTCCAGCCAATACGAACCCACAAAACTGGTGGAAATCTAATTAAAATACAAATACCCAATACCCAGTTCAACCAGTTCAACTAATTCAACCAGTTCAACTAGTTCAACCGATTCAACCGATTCAACCAATTCAACCGATTCAAGTCTGATTGAAATTCAGTAATTTTCTCAATTGGACGCGAGTCGTAATGAACGAAGAGAATGCGACTCGTAGACCAAGGAAGTTCAGACTTTTTGTCATTCTTAACTCGCACTTTGTCACGAGTCAAGTCTGATGCAATCAAAAAAGCTTGACTTTAACAAACATTATAAGAAATTGAATTTATGGTAATTGCGATTTTATTATTAGTTTTTGGTTTTGTTATTCTGGTCAAGGGAGCTGACCTCTTAGTTGATGGTGCTTCTTCTTTGGCAAAAAGGTTTTCGATATCTGAAATTGCTATTGGATTGACGATAGTGGCTTTTGGCACATCTGCTCCGGAATTGATTGTAAACATTTTCTCCACAATTACAGGGCACGATGATATTGCCTTTGGTAACATCTTAGGAAGCAATATTTTTAATATCCTGGTTGTATTGGGAATTGCCGGTTTAATCTCTCCCATTTCAGTTCAAAAAAATACAGTTCGCAAAGAAATTCCATTTCTGTTTTTCGGAACATTGGTTCTTTTTGGATTTGCCAATAATTTTGGTTTTCCAGGAAGCTCTTTAAATCGGATTGACGGAGCTATACTTTTAATTTTGCTTCTGTCCTTTTTTTATTATGTTATGAGGATTGCCATATCTAAAGACCTGGAAGTAAATATTAAAATTCTTTCGGTTCCCAAAACTCTGATTTTTATTTTGTTAGGAATTGCCGGACTATTAATTGGTGGCGACCTGGTTGTGAAAAAAGCAATATTTATTGCCCGGGAGCTCAATGTTTCAGAAAAATTTATTTCGCTCACAATTGTGGCATTGGGTACATCTTTACCGGAATTGGTTACCTCGATAATTGCAGTTTCAAAGAAACGTTATGATCTTGCTATTGGAAATGTAGTTGGCTCAAATTTGTTCAATATTTTCTTCGTGCTGGGAACGTGTTCAGTTATTGCTCCGATTAAATATGATCCGATTCTCAATGTTGATTTCATGTTTTTGATTATTATCACATTTCTATTTTTCCTAACCATGTTCACTGGTAAGAAGCATAAATTGGATAGATGGGAAGCATTTCTGTTTGTGATTTTTTATGCGATATACATTGTGTTTTTATTTTATAGAAGATAACCTTTGAAAAGGTTTTGAATGAAGAGAATTATCATAAACCTTTTTAAGATTCATAAGCAAGACTCGAGTTCAGAAGAGCGAAGAGAAACTGGACTTGAGGAGAAAGTGTCATCCGCATACGCATTCTGAATTCCTTTCCAAATAAATTCAGCGTGAAGTCTATTCTGTTGATTATTTATCATTCTCACGCACTGTGTCCGGCTTCCGTCAGTTGCCGGATTAAAATTTGATTGAAATGGGAATCCATAGATAAAAAAAAAGTTAATAGATTCCCGATTAAATCGGGAATGACAGAATGAGCTATTTAAATTTAATTAAGCATTGCGAAAATCAAGAAAGCAAGAATCCGTCACCAGCCGGATATTCGTAAGGTTCGTGAATCTCCGTGACTTATTAAATACCTTTAATAAAAAGTTGATTTTCCCACGGTTTACTGAGATAATATCTTAAAATCTTTTTCTTTTTCCCTGCAATTTCATCAGGAATTATGTTTTCGTATTTATCCAGAACCAGGAAATATTCAAAAACCAGATTTTTCTCTTTTGCAACATTTGAGATGATTTTAACACCTTTTTCCACGATTTCTCTGGTTGTAAATTCCATTAGATTTGTATTGCAAATCAGATGAGATATTTTCAAATCTGATGTATTCTCCAACATTTCAAGCATTACTTTTATTTCCTTCTCATCAGATGTGAACGGACGTTTTGTGTTGATAACACAATGCATCTCAAATTCTCTTTTTTTGATATTGGAAATAAATCGAGCCAGAGTTCTGCAGCCAGCCGGATCACCGCCAACATCAAGAATTACTGTTCTATCCAAATTCTGAATCGCTCCCATAATTCTTGGTGAAATCATTGGTAAATCAGCATATTTATTTTCTCCTTCCGGAGCAATCACATCGATTCCTTGTTTCTGGAAATCTTCCCGTACATCTCTGCTGCGAAAATACGGATTAACTACATCCAAATCGACCAAAGTTGTTTCAAGATTTTCGTTTCTACATTCTTTTGCCAGATTAATTGAATACTCACTTTTTCCGCTTCCATAAGCACCAATTACAATAATTAAAGCATTTTTCATTATTCCTCTTTATCCACGAATTAACACGAAAACACACGAATTATAACACGAACAAATCTAATAATAAAATCTTTGTTCGTTCTTGTTCGTTGCAATAAAATCATCACCAAAATTGAATTTCCTGAAATCCTGTCAAAATTCTTTTTGACATATAATTTTACTTGAGATTAATTACTTCAAATTGTATTGGGGCTAAAATTGAAAATTAGAATTATAGTATTTATGATTTTTCTTATTCCGTTTATGATGGATTCAATTGAAATTGTTGATTTAAATTTTTTCATTGAACCTCGATTTGAAGCAGCAGAAATAGAATCATTAACAACGATCATAAAAAACTCTCTTTGTGATTCCATCGAACAAGTAAATTTCTTTGCAGGAAGAATTCTGAAAAACGCAGAGTCAGACAGTTTAGTTTTGTTTGCTTTAAATACTTTAACTTGCAACTTTGCATCTCCAACGGATTATTTATTTTATGAGAAGAATTCAAATGTTAATCTTCTTGCGTCCAACATTTTTTCGGATTCTATCTCCATTTTGGAAAATGCAATTATTGAATCTGATTCATTTAAGGTTGGAATTTTCTCGCTTTATTCACCGGATTTCACAGTTAAAAATGAAATAAATCCGAGTGCAAATTTTGAATTTGATGTTTTTAAGGTTGCAGAAAAACAGGTAAATATCCTGAAAGAAAAAACGGATTTTATTATTCTACTGTCTAATCTTACGAAATTTATTGATGAAGATATTGTTAAGAATTTACCCATTGATGCTGTTATAAGTTTTGATTATCAGTCAAAACGAGATGAATTATTCTCCAATAAAAGAACGCATTTTTATAGTGTTTTAACTAAATATGGGAAATTTGGTAAGCTGAGACTGAAGTATGAAAAAGGGAAGATTAAAAAAGAGTGGGAAGAAATTATAATTAACTCACCCTAAATCCCTCTCTTGGAAGTTGTCCATTATACAAAAGTCTGTAACTTGCCGAATATCAATAACCTATGCGTTTACGCATAGGTCAGGAGGAATATAAAATAATTTTTTAGGACGTTTAGGTCCTTCAAAAAAAAAATCATCCAATATGTTATTTAAATGTAAAGCCGTAAACGGCTTAGCAATATCTTTTATCATCTTGTCCTACCCGTAAACGAGTAGGTTATTGATAGAAAGGTTAGGGGATGAGTTAAAAAAGAAAAATGAAAAATTCAATTACCCAATACATCCGAACTTTAATCTCAAGAGGTCTATCTCAAAACACGATTAAATCCTATGAAAAAGACCTGTTACAATTAATGGACTTCCTTACAAAATACTTTGAAAATGAACAGATCGATTTGAATTCAGTTTCCAGGTTATATTTGAGAGATTTTCTGCGAAGTCTTAGTTTAAAGGGAAGAAATAATCGTACTTTGGCTCGCAAGGCAACAGTAATAAAAAATTTCTTTTCTTTTTGCGAGAAGAATGACTTGATAAAAGTAAATTCTGCTGAGAATTTGAAGATTCCCAAATTTGAGAAAAAGCTTCCTAAACATTTCACAGAAATCGAAATGGAAGATTTACTTAGTATTCCGGATTTATCGAGCAAATTCGGTGTTCGTAATAAAGCAATTTTAGAATTGATTTACTCATCTGGTTTAAGAATCAGCGAGCTGGCAAGTGCCACTATTTATCGTTTGGATCTGGATTCCAAGTTGATTAAGATCATTGGTAAAGGCAATAAAGAAAGGATCGTTCCAATCGGGAAAAAAGCAGTTCGAGCCTTGAAGAACTATCTAAAAATAAGAAACCAATTTTATTCCCCTGACAAGAGGGCACAAAAAGAGATTTCCGATACTCTCTTCCTTTCCAAAAGTGGTAAACCGCTCACTGCTGATGAACTCAGGGAAATTCTGGATAAGTATATTCGTTTGGTGGCAAAAACAAAAGGATATTCTCCGCATTCCATTCGGCATTCTTTTGCTACTCATCTTATCACAAATGGTGCGGATCTGCGAGCTGTTCAGGAAATGCTGGGTCACAGCAATCTATCCACAACAGAGATTTATACGCATCTTTCTTTGAAAGATTTGAAGAAAGTTTATGAGCAGGCACATCCCAAAAGTAAAAAACAGGATTAAACGAAACTTGCCATCCAGCAGTTGCCGGATGGCAAATTCAAAACAAGCTAATCTCGAATTTATTTAACGATTACTTTTTCAATAACTGCTTTATTTTCTTCATTATGTTTATTGCTTTTTTTATCAGCCGAAAGATTCTCTATCTTATGAACTACATTCATTCCATTCACAACTTTTCCAAAAACCGTGTGTTTGCCATTCAGCCAACTGCAACCTTCTTTTTTGGTAACAATAAAAAACTGAGAACCATTTGTATTCGGACCGGAATTTGCCATACAGATTGTTCCATAATCCACAGTTGCTTTGAGTTTTTTTAAATGGACTTCTGTTTCGATTCCTGTTTTTTCTTTGAAGAATTCTACAGTATGACTCATGATAGGTACTACGCTTTGCGCCTGTCCGCATTCCTGGATTATTGCCAGGATTTCAGGATTTGGTTCTTTATTAGTTTGCATATAAGGAGCCAGGATTTGGGTGTAAACTGCATAAGCTTCTTCTTCTGTATGGATGTCACCCGTGACGAGAAAATCTTCTCCGGGAAATTCATCTTCAAAGCTATAACCTGGCCCACCAGACCCTGTTCCCAACGGGCATCCGCCTTGAATCATGAAATCTTTAATTACTCGATGAAAAATAAGACCATCATAAAAAGGTTTGTTCTCCTTATCACCTGTTTTGGGTCCAATCCATTCTTTAGAACCTGTTGCCAAACCTACAAAATTTTTCACAGTTTTCGGTGCGATTTCCGGGAAAAGTTCAAGTTCAATTTCTCCATAATTTGTTTGAATAACCACTTCAATTACCTCCATGAATTCTTCTGCTGCAAATACAACTGCAATACTCAAGATGAGTATCAAGACTACAATTTTACCTTTCATATGCGCTCTCCTCATTTGTTAATATTTTTTTTTCTTTCTTTCTTTCTTTGTTAATGAATATTCACATAATTCCAGTTTTCCATCTATCATTTTTAGATAGGATTGATGAGCAACCCAATCACCTGCATTTGCGTAAAAGCCATTTTCAAATTTAATCAGCTTCGGTGCATGAGAATGTCCTAAAACCACTAAATCATAATCCTTCAATTTCTTTTTTGCGAACTCAACCAACCCTTTTTCCTTTTTTATTTCCAGTTCAGGATGAGATTTTCTATCTCTACTGGAACGTGATAATAATTTTCCGAAAACCAAAGAAAAATTAGGGTGAAATAGTTCAAATATTTTTTTGAAAAAATTATTCCTGATTAGAGAACGAAAGATTTTATAGCGAAAATCGTTTGTTGTAAAAAGGTCTCCATGACTAACGAAAATCTTCATTCCATCGATAATTTCAGAAAAGTTGTCCGGATATACTTCCACATCCAGAAAATCTGTTAAAAAGTCCCTGAACCAGAAATCATGGTTACCAGCAATAAAAACAATTCTGCAACCTTTTTCTCTCAAATCTGCCATTTTTTTTAGGATTGGAAAATAACCTTTGATAATGACTGTTTTCCAAACAAACCAAAGATCAAAAATATCACCATTTAAAATTAACAAATCAGCATTCCCAATTATACTATCTAAGAAGGAAATGATCTTATTATATTGTTCAGCATCTTTTTTTTTTCTTGTAAATTTCAGGTGAAAATCCGATGCAAAATATACTCTCATATTTTTTCCTTTAACCACTAAGACACAAAGTCACAAAGTTTTTTAATATTAGCCAATTCTTTAACCACAGAGTTCACAGAGAGCACGGAGTTTTGTTTCAAATTGTTCTCGATTGTTCTCAACTGGTACTTCGTTACAAGTCGAGTCCAATCAGTGTAAATCTGTTTTATCCGTGTCATCTGTGTTCCAAATTCATTTTGTAATTAAGTAATAAAAAATATTAGCTCCCATTTGAAAAGCTAATTCTTTAATATTTTCGGGATCGTCGTGAACATCGCTCCAGCCGTCACTTATGTTGGATTCATAAATATAAAGAACCATCATCCTGCCAAAATCATCGAAAATTGCAAAAGTTTGAGCACGTTTTTCATCGTGTTTATGAGTTTTCGGTAATCCTTTTTCAAACGAGAAAAAACTGTGAAAAATTTCGTGATTCACAGGAAGTTCAATTAGTTCTTTTTCAGGAAAAACCTTTTGGATTTCCCGTCTGAAAGATTCATCCATTCCATAATCATCATCAGCCAAAAGAAATCCACCTTGCAGCAGATATTTTCTCAAATTCTCAGCATCCTTTTCCGAAAATGTTATATTGCCATGACCGGTCATAAACACAAAAGGAAACTCGAATATTTTGGAATCAGCAGGTTTCACGATTGCCTGTTCCAAGGCAAAATCTGTTTGAATTGTTTTATTCAGATATTGGGCTAAATTTGGTAAAATATCTCCGTCATTATACCAATCTCCACCACCATCATAATGAAGGCGTGCCAATTGCGTTTTTTCAGCTGCATTTAAGATGGTTAAAGTAATTATTAGAAAAAAGACATTAAAGATCTTCACGAACATTCAACTCCTGCAAACGTGAGAGAATAACTTCTTCTCTATCTAAAAGCCATTTTCTCAAGCGTTTAATAAGTCTTTTTCTACCAGCAATATAATTTATATATTTGTTGTTTGGATTTAAAATTTTTCGAAGATTATTAGCAGCAATTCGAGGAATATTTTTGATAAATGCTTTCCAGAAAAATAGAGGATAAATCTTTTTTATTTTATTGAATTTTATGTAATTTAAATCTCCATATTTCCCATTCATTTGGCTCAGAATAAAGGATATCTGTTCAGCAGACAGACTTTTAGTGCGCACATTGACCTGTAATCCATTATAAAAGCAGAAATCATGAAGATTTGTAACTGCTTTTTCTTCTATCAGATTTTTCCGAAATTCTGTTTTTAAATGTGGTGTTGCTGCGAAAAAGAAAGGTGCATCTAATTTTATTTTCCGTGCAAAATTAAAATTATTCCAGATCTTTTCTTCAGTGTCATCCGGAAGTGCAACAATAAAACCTCCTGCACTTATGATATTATTTTCCTGTAATAATTTGACTGCATTTACGGATTCTGAGAGAACTTTTTCATCTTTGGATAATAATTTGATATCGTCATGTTCCACGTTTTCAATTCCCAGAAATACAAATTTAAAGCCGGCTTTTGCCATCTTTCTTACTAAGTTTTCATCAGACGCAATTCCACGAACACTTGCCTGAATCAAGTAATCAATTTTATTAAATTTATTTTTTATTACCAGATCACAGAAATTGTGCATATGATGAACATCTAAAAAAGCATTGTCATCCACGATAAACAATGATTCTGCTCCATTTGCAATCGCATTTTCAATATCTTTCTGTATTCGATTCATCTCATATTTTCTAAAAGTTCTTCCATACATAAACGGCATGCAACAGAAATTGCAATTCATTGTACATCCTCTGGAAGTCTCGATCACATCTGTTCTTTTTCCAAAAATAAAGTATTTTTTTCTAATACGGATATTTCTTTTTGGAATCTTAAGTTTGCTTAGAACGATATTTTCTGCACATTTATTATGTATAAATTTTCCATTTTCTTTATAGGAAAGATTTTTTATTTCAGAAAAGTTTCCTTTATTTTCTACAAGTGCTTTCACTAAATTGTTGAAAGCAATTTCACCTTCTTTTCGGATCATGAAATCAATAAAAGCAATATCTTCGGAATTAGAAATTATATCATAAGCTAAAGTAATATGATAACCACCAAAAACAGTGTAAATTTCCTTATTAAATTGCTTAATTATTTTTGCAATTTCTACTGCTGTTTGATACTGAAAACTCATTGCAGAAAGTCCAATAATATCCGGCTGGAAGCTCTTAAGAAGTTTAATTAAATATTTGTTAAGATCTGTACGAACAGTAATCAAATCCGCAATTGCGATTTCATCAATGAGATCCTCATCCACATTACCGGCTATAGATGCTAAACCAAGATTTGGAAACTTGGCTGCACGATCAAATCCAGATGAATAATTCGGCATTGATAAAAGCAAAATTCCCTGTTTCATAAAATTCTAAAAAATCCTCCATAAAATTCAGATACAAATTCAGTTTGATTTTATAATATCTTTCTTGTCAACAGATTATTATCTGCAAAATAGTTTGACATAAAACTTTTGAAGATTGAATTGACAGATGATAAAATGTTAATATCAATAATTTAGGAGAGCTATGATGAATCTTTTTGAAATGCTTGTGAATGATAATAAATTTTTTCTGATTGCCGGACCTTGCGTAATCGAGAACGAAAAGATTGTACTTCAGGTTGCAGAAAAACTCAAAAAAGAGACCTTAAAAAGAGATATTATTTTTATTTTTAAATCTTCATATAAAAAGGCAAATCGCTCCTCAATTCACTCTTTCAGTGGAAAAGGATTGGAGGAAGGTCTCAGAATTCTAAAGAAGGTGAAACAAGAATTTGATATTCCGATTCTGACCGATGTACATGAAACAAATGAAATAGATTCTGTAGCAAAAGTTGTGGATATCATTCAAATTCCAGCTTTTCTTTCACGTCAGACAGATTTGATTGTAGCAGCAGCAAAAACCGGAAAAATCGTGAATATCAAAAAAGGACAATTTTTAGCTCCTGAAGATATGAGACTTATTGCAGAAAAAGTGGTTTCTCAAAACAATAAACAAATTCTCTTAACAGAAAGAGGAACAAGTTTCGGTTATCACAATCTGGTTGTTGATTTCAGAAGTTTTGCTATCATGAAAAAAATCGGTTATCCAGTAGTTTATGATGTAACACACAGCTTGCAAAAGCCAACTTCAGATAAAACAACAGGTGGAACTCCGCAGTATGCTTCGATGATGGCAAAAGCTGCTCTTGCAACTGGTAAAGTAGATGGCTTGTTTATCGAGACCCATCCCAATCCCAAACAAGCATTAAGTGATGCTGCTACAATGCTTCCTCTCGATGAGATTCCTAAATTTTTGGATGAGTGCATGAAGATCAAGGAGCTTTCATGAAAGATTACTCACAAATTAAACTGCTTATACTGGATTGTGATGGAGTGTTATCTGATGGGAAAGTTGTTTACGGAGATAATGAAATCGAATTGAAAAGCTTCTCCGCTAAAGATGGATTAGGGATAAGAATGCTTTCTTTTTCTGATGTAAAAGTAGCAATCATTACTGGTCGCGAATCGCAAGCATTAATTCGAAGATGTAAAGATTTAAGAATTGAATTTCTCTTTCAAAAGACCAGAAATAAACTGGTGAAAACAGAAGAAATATTGAAAAAATTAAAATTAACCTGGCAAAATGTAGCTTATATGGGTGATGACTGGAATGATTATCCAGCACTTAAAAAAGCATATTTATCAGCGGTTCCGAATGATGCAAATGAAGATATAAAAACAAAAGTAGATTTTATTACAAATTCCAAAGGTGGGGAAGGAGCTGTGAGGGAGTTTATCGATTTCATCTTAAAGAAACAGGGAAAATATGAAAAAGCTGTGGCAGATTTCATCGAGCATCTTGAAAATTTTTAGTATCATTTTCATTGTCTTTTTAGTTTCCTGTAGCCAAACAGAAGAAAATCTGTTTTCAAAAAAAAGTGATGAAATCCCAGACCAGCAAAGCGATTATGTTACAATTATCACAACCAATAAAGAAATAATCGAACAGGAAATCACCGCTGTTCATATCGATAGATACACAAATAAAAAACTAACTATTGCTGATACGGTTTTTGTGAAAAATTTTACTCCGGAAGGTGAACTTCAATCCACAATTTACTGTGACAAAGCAGAAATTGATGATGTGAAAAATATTCTAATCGGAATGGGAAATGTGGTAGTAACAGATGAAAATGGTGATAACGGAATTTTGAAAACTCCCTATCTTATCTGGAACAGAAATAATGACGAAGTTCATGCAAAAGATGGAGTTACATTAATACGAAAAGAAAGTGTGTTACATGGCTCGGAAATGGCAACAGATATCAATCTGGAAAAGGTTAAAATTATAAAAGTATCTGCTGAAGGAGAAATAGCTGATGAAAAAATCGATTGGTAATCCAGTTAGAATTTTCATTATTTATCTTTTTCTTATCTTTTCAGATATACTATTTTCAGATGAAAATGATCTTCGTCCCTACAGGCTGATTAACGCAGATACTTTGATCGTTAATAAAATCAGTGAAGAATATGTTACTGATTTAATTGGTAATGTTCACTTTTTTTATGGAGAAACAGAATTTTATTCTGATTTTGCAAAATTGTATGAAAAAAAGAAAATTTCAATCTTAACAGGTAATGTACAAGTTTTTGATGATTCCTTAAGTTTATTTGCAGATAAAGTAAAATATCTTCGTTTAAATGAAGAGTTGATTCTAAAAGGAAATGTGTTTGTGGAAGAAGCTCATCAGGACACTACGATCAGAACTTTTAAGGCAAAAAGGGTAGATTATTTTCGGGATAAAAAAGAGTTTTATGCTTTTGATGATGTGTTTGTTTATGATGAACGGGAAAAACTGAATGGTAGTTGCGGGAAGTTGGTTTATTATTTGAATGATGGCTATGGTTATCTTCTAATAAGTCCGATTATTAATTCTCAGGATGAGGATTCATTAAAAATTTCTGCAGAAAAAATCGAGTACTATAAAAATTTTAAGAAAATCGTGGCAATGTTCAATACTAAAACCGAATCAAAAGATTTTACGATTACGAGTGATTTTTTGATTCATTTTGATGATGAGAATAAAGCGATTTTTCTGGGAGAACCAAAGTTTTATTCTGAATTTGCAGATGCTTCTGCTATTGAATTCAGGATTTTTTTTGATGATCAGAAAATAAGGAAAGCAGAATTACAGGATTCCTGTCGAATTGATTTTAAATCTAAGGAAGGCAAAGCAAAACGGAATTGGATTTTGGCGGATTTTATTGAAATGCATTTTGAAGATGGTATCATCAACTTCTGTGAATCTATTGGTAATGTTGATTCCTATTTTCAGCAGGATAAAACTGAAAAGAATGATTTTTTAATAAATAATTCTCAGAGTGAGAAGCTTTTAATTTATCTTAAATCCGGAAATGAGATTGAAAAAATTGTGATGAAAAACCAGGTGAAAGGTTTGTATAAATTTGAAAATAAATAAAGTACAATCATTCACAAATCGCATTTCGTTATGAGTCAGGTCTGATTGAACTCGTGGGTAGGAAACTGTATCAGTATCGACTCACGCTTAGCTGCAAGTCAAGTCTGATAAAAAATTTTAGCATTATTTATTCCAATCTTCTACGAAAAAAAAAATTAACAAATAAATCAATTGACAATAAAGTATAATTTTTTAAAAATAAAACGGAAATGAATAGAATTGAAACTAAAAATTTAGTAAAAATTTACGGAAAAAAACGGGTAGTTAATAATGTAAGTATTGATATCCGACAAGGTGAAATTGTTGGTATTTTAGGACCGAATGGAGCAGGCAAATCAACTACTTTCTATATGATTCTTGGTTTGATAAAGCCGAATAAGGGACGCGTTTTCTTCAATGATGATGATATCGTGAAATTACCAATGTATAAACGTGCTCAATTGGGAATCGGATACTTGGCTCAGGAACCTTCAATTTTTCATAAATTAACTGTTGAACAAAATATAATGGCAATTCTGGAAACATTAAGACTATCCAAAAAAGAAAGAAAACAGAAACTGGAAGAATATTTGGCAGAGCTGGATTTGACGAGTTTGGCAAAACAAAAGGCTTATACACTTTCCGGTGGTGAAAGACGAAAATTAGAAATCACAAGGTCACTCGTGACCTCTCCATCTTTTATGCTGATGGATGAACCTTTTGCCGGAGTTGATCCTCTGGCTGTTGCCGATATTCAGGATATCATTCAAAGGCTGAAAGAAAAAAACATCGGAATGCTTATTACTGACCATAATGTTTTAGAAACTTTGAAAATCACAGAAAGAGCTTATATTATTTATAAAGGAGAAATCCTCTTTACCGGAACTTCCAGGGAATTGGTAAATAATGAAAAAGCTCGCGAAGTTTATCTTGGAGATAGATTTACAAATCCATTTGAATATGAATAATGAAACTTAAACAATCAATTTCTCAAAAATTAACTCAAAGTCTTCTCTTGAAGCCCAAAATGCTTCAATCTTTGGAAATGCTGGCAATGCCACTTTTAGAATTAGAGACATATCTCAAACAAGAACTCGTAAATAATCCGATGTTGGAACTTCTTGAGCAAAAACCTGAAGATGAAACTTCTGAAGAAACCGCATCTGCAAAAGAAAAAGAGGAAGCTCCTGAAATAGATGATGTGAAGGAGAAAAGCGATTCTGAACTGGAAAAAACTCTGGAAGAATGTGAAAAATTAAGTGAAATCCTGGATTCCTGGAATGAAATTAATTCCGATGATAAATCTTACAAAATAAAGGCATCTGAACGAGTGAATTTTGAGCAATTTTTGCGTTCTTCAGAAGATAATAAAGAGGATTTTCTTTATCAACTTGAAAAACAGAATTTTCCGGAAAATGAATTTGATTTTGCGTATGAACTTATAGACAGTACAGATGATTATGGTTTTTTACCGAAAGATTTTGATCTATATTTTCTGGCATCTGAATATGAAATTTCTTCGGAGCGTGCAGAGGAAATACAAAAGATAATACTGCGTTTTGAACCTTGTGGAATTACTGCCAGAAATATTCGGGAGTGCCTAATTGCGCAACTGGATGAAAACGAGCATGTTCATTTGGTTAGGATTATTCAAGATGATTTTAACGACCTGATTCATAAACGTTATAAGAAAATTGCTTCAAAATATGGAGTAACTCTGAATTCGGTTCATACTTGGAAAAATCTAATCGGGCAACTTGATCCAAAGCCGGGATTACGTTTGCAATCTAATGAGACAAATTATATTCTACCGGATGTTATTATCAAAAAGATTGGAAACGATTATGAAGTTATCACCAATGATTTTTCGTTCCCTAAAATCAGATTAAGCAGAAGATATCAGGGTATTCTTAAACAAATAAAAACCGATAAAAGTGCTGTTGATTATGTGCGAAATAAAATAAATTCCGCAAAATTTATAATTAAATCGATTTATTTGAGAAGTAGAACATTGGATAGAGTAGTGAAATCGATAATCCGCAACCAACGAGATTTTTTCTACAATAACAGCGGAGTTCTGGAACCTCTCACTTATTCTGTTATTGCTGAAGAACTTCAGGTTAATGAATCCACCATTTCTCGAGTTGTAAGAACTAAATATGCTGATACTCCTTTTGGTATTATGTGTTTGAAAGATTTTTTTACGAGCACTGCCGGAAAAGATACAAATTATAATTCCATTTCTCGTCAAAATGTAGAAACCATTATCAAACGTCTGATCGAGTGTGAAGATAAACGTTCACCTTTGAGCGATCAGGATATTGCAGATAAATTGCGAGATGATGGGATAAATGTATCCAGGAGAGTTATTGCTAAATATCGGAAGGCAAAAAGAATTTTGAATAGCCATTTGAGGAGAGAGATGTGAAGCATTTTACTGTGGCAATAATCGGCGGTGGACCCGGAGGTTATGTTTCTGCAATCAGAATGAATCAATATGGAATCGATGTTGCTGTTTTTGAGAAGGAAAGATTGGGGGGAGTTTGTTTGAATCACGGCTGCATTCCAACCAAATCTTTGGTAAAAGTTGCAGATTTATTTACTGAAATAAATGAATCTGAAAACTTTGGAATTAAGGTAGATAGCTCTAAAATCGATTATCCAAAAGTGTGGGAAAGAAAGAATTCGATTGTGGAAAGATTGGTTTCCGGTGTGGAATATTTATTTAAAAAGAGAGACATTCCAAATATAAACGAGACAGTAATTCAAATTGAAAAATGTAAAGATTATTATAAAATTATTTCCAGAAATTTGGATGGAGAAGAGAGTTCATATTCAGCTAATTACTTGATTTTAGCAACCGGTTCGATTCCGCAGCAGCTTCCATTTATGAAGTTTGATGAAAAACGGATTTTATCTTCCAGAGATTTATTGAAAATGCAGGAATTACCGGATCATCTGGTTGTTGTTGGTGGAGGTGTGATTGGCTGTGAATTTGCTTCCATTTATCAACAAATGGATGTTAAAGTTGAGATTGTTGAACTTTTACCAAAACTGGTTTTCAATGAAGATGAAGAGATTTCCAGAAGACTGGCAATGGCTTTGAAGAAATCCGGGATAAAATTACATCTCAAAACTGCAGTCGAAAGTATTAAAAAAGATGAAAATCAGATAATTTTGAAACTTTCAAATGGAAAAGAAATTTCAACAGAGAAAGTTTTGGTAAGCGTTGGCAGAGCTCCAAACCTGGAGATCGATTTTAAAAATTGTGAATTGAAATCGGATAAAGGATTCATCCAAATCTCAGATAAAATGGAAACAAACCTCTCAAATATTTTTGCAATTGGCGATATTACCGGAAAACTGATGTTAGCTCATTCAGCAAGCAAGCAAGGACTTATTGTTGCAGATATAATAAATAACGAAATAAATGCTGATAAGCAGGAAGTTATTAAACTGAATTATGAAAATATTCCCAGATGTACTTTTACAAATCCTGAAATTGGCTCTGTTGGTCTTACCGAGAAACAGGCACAAGAAAGATTTGGAGATATTCTGGTTGGGAAATTTCCCTTTTCTGCCAATGGGAAATCTCTTGGAATCGGCAATAATTTTGGATTTACCAAAGTAATCGCTGAGACGAAAAATCATAAAATAGTTGGAATGCATATTATTGGACCGCAAGCAACCGAGTTGATTGCTCAAGGTGGAATTCTTTTGGGAACCGATGCAAAAATTGAAGATATAAAAAAGATTGTTTTTGCTCATCCGACTCTTTCTGAAGTTGTGATGGAAGCAATTGAAGACCTGGAAAAGCTTTCGATTCATAAGATGTAATTTAGGAAATAAATGACATATTTAAGAAAGCCGAAATGGCTTACTTCAAAGAAAATAGGTGCTTCCAAAGCGCAAGAAATCAAGAGATTGTTACGAGAATATAATTTGCATACAGTTTGTGAAAGTGCCAGATGTCCAAATCTGGGAGAATGTTTTGAAAACGGAACTGCAACTTTTATGATTCTGGGAAATATTTGCACCAGGAATTGCACATTTTGTGCTGTTGAAAAATCCTCTGAAAATTTACTTCCTCCGGATTCGGAAGAACCTTGTTCCATTGCTGAATTATCAAAGAAACTTGGTTTGAAACATGTTGTTATTACAACTGTTACGCGAGATGACTTGCCAGATGGAGGAGCTTCTCAATTCATAAAAGTAATAAAAATAATTAAAGAAATTTGTGAGAAGAATATTTCAATCGAAGTTTTAATATCAGATTTTAATGGAGATCTGAAGCAGGTCATAAAAGTTGTTGATGCTGCTCCGGATATTTTGAATCATAATGTCGAAACCATTCCCAGGCTTTATCCTATTGTACGACCAAAAGCTAATTTTGTAAGATCGATTTCAGTTCTTCAAACAGCCAGTAAATCTAACAGAAATATTTTAACAAAAAGCGGTTTTATGATCGGTTTGGGAGAAACTGAACAAGAGGTACTTACCCTGCTTGAAGAACTCAGAAAAGCGGATGTTGATATTGTTACGATTGGTCAATATATGCAACCTTCAAAAGATCATTATCCTGTGAAAGAATTCATCCATCCTGAAGTATTTGATTTTTATAAAGATGAAGGTGAAAAAATGGGCTTTAAAATCGTAGAATCTGCTCCCTTAGTTCGAAGTTCTTATCATGCGGAAAGAGCAAGAAAAATCATGAGAAATCATTCGCAAATTTGATGAATTTGTGACAAAGAAAAAAGGAGAAAATTATGCAAATTACCATGACTGCCCGTCACTTTGATTTGACCAAAGCAATCCGTGAGCATATCGAAGAAAGTACAGAAAAAATCGAAAGGTATTTTGACCATATCATTAATGTCCATTTTATTTTATCTTTAGATAATAATCTCAATAACGTGGAAATGATCCTTCATATTCCAAAAAACAATTTTATGAGCGAAGCTTCTGAGAAAAACATGTATTTGGCTATTGATGAAGCGATTGATAAAATGGAACAACAAATAAAGAAAATTAAGGGGAAATGGGCAAACCATCATAAGAGAAAAAGTTTGAAAGAAAATAGCCAGTTTGCTTATGCTAACCTGATTAAAAAAGGCAATCATAAGAAAACTGTAAAAATAAAAAGGATTGTAACAGAACCATTGACTGTTAACGACGCAATTGAGAAATTTGAAGAAATTTCTGATCCATATTTGATTTTTAAAAATATGCAAACTGACAGGATAAATGTACTTATAAAAAAAGATGAGGAACATTATAAATTATTGGAACCATAACTGATTGAGATTTAGCCTGTTATGTTTCAAAGGTGTGAAAAATGAAAGCTCTGAATGTAAAAGATTTTTTTCAAGACAAAAAGAAAGATTTGCTTTTGACTTTAGTAACAAATCCCGAAACTCTGAAAAACAATATTATCAATCCGTTTCTGAATCGTCCCGGACTTGCTTTATCCGGTTATTATGAACGCTTCACATATGATAGGATTCAGGTTTTGGGTGAAACTGAAGTTAATTATCTGCAAACCCTGAAAGACGATAAGCTTTATGACCGAATGAAGGAAATTTTCTCATACCAGATTCCGTGTTTCATTGTTACTAAAGGACTTTCTCTTCCGGCACAGGTTATTTATCTGGCAAATGAACTTGAGATTGCAATTTTAGTTTCTCGATTATCAACCAATAAGCTATATTATGAATTGGGAAAATATTTAGATGATTTTTTTGCTCCTTCCAAAACTGTTCATGGTACGTTGGTTGATATTTTTGGTGTGGGGATTTTGGTAACAGGAAAAAGCGGAATAGGTAAAAGCGAATGTGCTCTTGATTTGATTGATAGGGGTCAACGGCTGGTTACTGATGATGCTGTAAAAATCATTGTAAGAGATGATGTGCTGATGGGTTCTTCCACAAATGATTACGGGCATTTTATGGAAGTACGGGGTGTAGGTTTGATCGATGTGGAAAAGTTGTTTGGGATTCATGCTGTTCGAGTTCAAAAAAGGATTGATATCCAAGTGGAATTAATGCCCTGGAAAGATAATATGGATTATGAGAGAATTGGTTTGGGAGACAATTCAGTTGAGATTCTTGGTATCAAAATTCCTATCATCTATTTGCCGGTTTCACCTGGAAAAAACGTTTCTGTTGTAATTGAAGTTATTGCCATGAACCACATTCTGAAAACTTATGGATATGATGCTGCAAAAGTGTTTACCCAAAAACTTCAACAAGATTTGCAGGAGAAGGCAAAAATCAGGAACAATCTGATAAAGGATAAAGAATAGAGATTTTTTAAGGTTCTGGGTACAGAGGTTCTGGGTTATAGAAGGTTGAAGAAAAAATTTAATCCTGAACATCTACAAAATAGATATGATAAGAAAAACAATAGTTATTGTAAATACACTGGGAATGCATGCCAGACCTGCAACGATGATCGTGAAAGCTGCTACAAAATACAGGTCGGATTTTCGACTTATAAAAGGTGATACTGAAATAAATGGTAAAAGTATCATGGGCGTGATGACGCTTGCCGCTGAATTTGGTTCTGAACTGGAACTGGTTGCTGATGGAGTTGATGAGGAATTTCTGATAAATGAAATTTCAGAACTTTTTGCTTCAAAGTTTGGTGAGGAATAATGAAAAAAATTATTGGACTTGCAGTTTCTTCTGGAATAGCGATTGGTTATGCAAAATTAGTACGAAAAGAAAAACTGCTAATCAAACGAAAAACGATTCAGAATCACGAGATTGAAGAAGAACTATTACGTTTTGAGACAAGCGTGAACCAGGTTGTTAAAGACATCGATATTTTAATTGAAGACCTTTCTCATTCCAAAGTAAATAAAGAGATCCTCACAACTCATAAAATGATTTTACACGATCCGGAATTTTCCATCAAAATAACAAAGTTGATAAGCAATGAACTTTATAGTTTGGAAAATGCTATCAATGAACATTTTTCCAGTCTTGTTGAGTTATTTAACAATATGAATAATGAATATTTTTCTCTACGTTCACAGGATTATCAAGATGTGGCAGACCGTTTATTGGCTCATCTTCTCAAACAAGAGAAAGACTATTTTGAGAAACTTGATGAGAACTCCATTTTAATTTTGGAAAATATCACTCCGTCCGAAGTAACAAAGGCTTTTGAGAAAAAGATCAAAGGTTTTTGCACGGAAAAGGGAAGCAAGAATTCTCATAGTTCGATTATTGCACGCTCGATGAATTTGCCTTCCGTATCCGGAATTTCAAAGATTTTATCGATCATAAAAGAAGATCAATTGATAATAATTGATGGTTCGAAAGGGCTTTTAATTATTACACCGGATGAAAAAACTTTAAAGGAATATCGAGAGTTATTCCAAAAAGAAGAAGATGAAAAAAATAAACTTCAAAAATTGAAAAACATTGAAAGCAGAACAAAAGATGGGAAAAGAATTCTTTTGATGTGCAACATAGAAATTCCGGAAGAACTTGAACAGGTGCTGAAATATAAAAGCGATGGAATTGGACTTTTCAGAACGGAATTTTTGTTTATTGGCAGGAGTGAACTTCCTTATGAAAATGAGCAATATGAGATTTACAAAAAGATTGCTGAGAGTTGTGCTCCCAAACCTGTAATAATCAGAACGATCGATGTGGGCGGAGATAAACTTTCCAAAATTTTAAATATCGAACATGAAGAAAATCCTAATCTTGGCTGCAGAGGAATCAGGATTTCTCTGGAAAATATTCCTGTTTTCAAAACGCAGATAAGAGCGATTTTAAGAGCGAATTCTAAAGCGAACGTGAAAATAATGTTTCCAATGATTTCATCTGTTGATGAAGTTAAAAAAGCTAAAGAGATTATCGAGATTTGTAAAAATGAATTGGAAAAAGAGAAAATCACTTTCAATCCGGAAATTGAAATAGGAGCAATGATCGAAATTCCTTCTGCTGCTTTAACTTCTGATTCCATTGCAGAAGAATGTGATTTTCTCAGCATTGGAACAAATGATCTAATCCAATATACTCTGGCTGTGGATAGAGATAATCAAACAGTTGCAAGCTATTATCAGCCAAACCATCCGGCAGTGATAAAATTGATGAAAACAACAATTATTAATGCTCATAGAAAAGGTGCGAAAGTAGCTATTTGTGGTGAAATGGCATCTGAGCCGGAATTTATTCCTATTTTGATTGGACTGGGAATCGATGAATTAAGTGTGAGTCCGGGAAAGATTTTCTTGGTTAAAAATGAGATTTTAAAATGCGATTTGCCCAAATCTGCAAAAGAGGTTGAAACAAAATATAATTTAAAGGAATAAAAATGAACATTTTAGATGATTTAGAAAAGCAAAAATTATTAGATACAGAAGATATGTATCATAAAATTATTCATCTTCCTGAACAAATATTGAACTCTTATTTTGAACCGAATATTCATAAACCTGGAAGTTTTGAGCAATTAAATTTGAAAGAAATCAGACGTGTGATAATTTGCGGAATGGGTGGTTCAGCGATTTCAGGTGATATTGCACGAGCTACATTTGGCACAAAAATACCTTTCGAAGTTGTTAAAAACTATCAAATTCCTTTTTTAGATGAAAATACGTTGGTTATTATTTGCAGTTATTCAGGTAATACGGAAGAAACTGTGAGTTGCTTAAAACAGGCATGTTCAAAAACTCTGTTCATTGGAGCAATAACTTCTGGTGGAGAAGTGAAAGAGATTGTTGATAAAAATTATTGCTGGGTTGAATTGCATCCTGGCTTACCACCTCGTTCTGCAATCGGTTATCTTTTCTTTTCTTTGATGAGAATTTTGGAAACATTTGAAATAATTTCTAATCATAACGAAAAAGTGAATTTTATCATTTCCAATTTGATGAAAAAAGCTGGTGCAATTACTCATAGAACTCCTTCTGAAAAAAATCTCGCAAAAAGTTCAGCGGAAAAAATCAAAGGCAAAATTCCAATTATTTATTCTTCCAATCCGCAATTGGCTCCTCTTGCGTATCGCTGGAAATGTCAATTTAATGAGAATTCAAAGTATCCGGCTTTCTTTCATACTTTCCCGGAAATGAATCATAATGAAATCGAGGGATGGGAAGTGAAAGGTTTTGAGAACCTTTTTATTCCAATCATTCTGAAAAAACTGGATGATGAAAAAAACTATCAGAAACGCATAAATGCTTTTAAGAAAATCCTGAAAAGAAATAATATTGAATATCTTGAATTTTTCGTTGAAGGTAAAAGCTTAATTGAAGAAATTTTTTCACTGATTTATCTTGGAGATATGATTAGTTATTACTTGGCAATATTGCAAAAAGTTAATCCTACTTCGATTGAATTTATTAATTTTTTAAAAGAAGAGATTAGTTAAAATAACATAGAAAAACCTGAATTTTCAAAATAGAATTTACAAAATCATTTTATCATAAAAATAAAAAACATTAAATACATGTAAAGTGATTGACCGATTTTATACAGATATTTTTTTGGTAAGGCAAATCAGAGAATAAATTATTAACATAGTTTCTTTCATAATTAAATCTTGATTTTAAATCTAAACCAGAAGTGAGCGTATGCATAACAGGCTGAAAACAAAGTTTTTGGGTTGCGAGGTCAAATCTCCGCTTGTATTACCTGCAGGTATTATGGATATGTCGTTCTCCGGTTTGGATATATCTGCAAGAAATGGGGCTGGAATTGTTACTAACAAATCTTTTACTCTTCAACCACGAATAGGTCATAAAGGTCCTGTCGTTGCAGAGTTCGAAGGTGGATTTTTAAATGCAATGGGATTATGTAATCCCGGTATTGTTGATGGACTTGTCGAAATAAATGAATTCAAAGAACGCTCCGATACGCCTGTTATTGTGAGCGTTTTTGCTACAAATGTGAATGATTTTCTTAAACTTACCGAATATGTAAATACTTCAAAAGGTGATTTTTTAGAACTCAATCTTTCCTGTCCCAATGTTTTCGATGAATTCGGAATTCCACTCGCAGCTTCCAAAAAAGAAGTTCACAAAATAATAAAAGCTGTTAAGAAAATATCTGAACTTCCGGTGATTGCCAAACTTTCACCAAATGTTTATGATATAGTTCTAATTGCTAAAGCTGCTGAATCTGCCGGTGCAGATTCACTTTGTATGATTAATACTGTCGGTCCGGGAATGCTGATAGATACAAAAATGATTAAACCTGTTCTTTTCAATAAATTTGGAGGATTATCCGGTCCCTGCATCAAACCGATTGCTTTGAAGCTGATCTATCAAACATATTCCGAAGTAAGAATTCCAATTATTGGAATGGGTGGAGTTACCACTGGCGAAGATGCCATCGAGATGATGATGGCAGGAGCAACATTGGTCGGAGTAGGAACAGCGGTTTATTATAGAGGAATTGAAGTTTTTAATAAGATCAATGATGAGATAGTTGAGTTCTTGGATGAGAATGAGTATGAAAGTATGGAAGATGTTCCAAAGCTGGAGAAATTGAAATGAATAAAAGAATAACTCTGAAAATAGCAAAAATTGAAGATGAAACAAAAGATATTAAAACTTTTACTTTTAAACATAAATTAGATGCAAAACCCGGTCAGTTCATTATGATTACTGATTTTGAAGGTGGGGAAAAACCCTTATCCGTTTCTGATTGTTCTGAAGATGAATTTTCCATCACGGTTAAAAAGATCGGTGAATTCACTTCCCGTCTTTTTCAAAAAAGAGAAGGTGATTTTATGTCTATAAGAGGAGCTTTCGGCTCCTCTTTTTTTATATCTGATGGAAAGGTTTTGCTCGTTGGTGGAGGTTATGGCTCTATACCACTGTATTTATTAGCTAAATGTCTTTCGGAAGCAGGTGCAGATATTTCTGTTATCAATGGAGCCAGAACAAAAGACGACCTTGTATTTTGTGATAAATTTCGGGAATTAGGAATAAAAATAATCATTACAACAGATGACGGAACTTTCGGAGAAAAAGGATCTTCGGTTGATGTTGCAAAAAGAATGCTAAATAATCGAGAGAATGAGGAAAAATTCGATTTTATCTATGCTGCCGGACCTGAGATGATGATGCAAGCTTTACAGGGAGTAATTGGAGATATCCAATATGAGTTCATTTTTGAGCGTTATATGAAATGTGCGATTGGGATTTGTGGAAATTGCACGATGGATCCGTTGGGAATTCGACTTTGTGTGGAAGGTCCCGTGCTGCCTAAAAAATTAGTTGAACAGCTTACGGAATTTGGAAAATATCATCGGGATGCAACGGGGAAGAGGATAAGATATTGAAAATTGAATATTTAATATTGAATATGTTAGCAACGAACAAAACTAACAAGACGAACAAAAGAAATAATCACAAAGCTCATGGAGAGCACGAAGAGAATTCTCCTCTTGAGAGGAGTACGGCTTTAGCCGGGAGGTGTGATTTATTAATTTGTGATAATTCGTCGTTTCAAAAATAATATGAAAACTGTATTAAAAAACTGTAAACTCATCGAAGGTGTGAAAAACATCATAATCGAAGATGAGAAGATCAGAGATATCCTTTCGAGTCGTAAGGACGAAGGACGACAACTCGAAGCAGACTTCAACAGAACAATTGATATAAGAGAAAATCTCGTAATTCCGGGAGTTATAGATCCTCATACTCACATTCGTGATCTGGAGCAATCTGATAAAGAAGATTGGATTTCTGCAAGCAAAGCAGCTTTGGCAGGTGGAGTTACAACCGTTTTCGATATGCCGAACACAATTCCTGCAACTACAAATCTGATAAACCTGGATTTAAAAAGAAAAGCAGCAAAGAAATCTCTAATAAATTACAGATTCTATATTGGAGCAACAAATAATAACCTGAAAGATATTGAGCAAATTTTTGGTTATGAAACACCTGATATTGTAGGAATAAAAATATTTCTGGCAGGCTCGAGTTCAAATGATGTTCTCGAAAAAAGTAAAATTGAAGATGTTTTTAGAATTGCAAAAAAATACGATAGAATTGTTATGGTTCACACTGAATTGCAGGAATGTCTAAACAAATGGGATTTAAAAATTAAAGAAAAAACAATTTTTAATCATAATGAAATAAGGAATCGGGAATGTGCAATAAACGGAACTGAACTGGTTTTGGAAATAGCTGAAAAGATTCGGAACAAACTTTATATTGCTCACATTTCTACTGCTGAAGAAGTTGAATTAATCAGAAAATATAAGAATCCTAACCGGATTTTCTGCGAAGTAACTCCGCATCATCTTTTGTTGAATGAATCGATTTTAGAGAAAGTTGGAAACTTCGGGAAGGTAAATCCACCTTTGCGAACTGAAAAAGATAACACAGCTTTATGGGAAGCTGTTTATGACGGAACAGTAGATTTTATCGGAACAGATCACGCTCCGCATAAATTATCTGAAAAAATATTGGACTATTCTCGAGCTCCTTCCGGTTTTCCCGGATTGGAAACGGGTTTGCATCTGCTTTTGAACGAAGTTAATAAAGGAAATCTTACGATTGAGAAACTGGTTGAACTAACGAGTAAAAACGTTGCTGAGATATTTGATTTGAAAAAAAGAGGAGATATTAAAATCGGCAATTATGCGGATTTGACAGTTATTGATATGAATAGAAAGTGGAAGATCGATGCTGATAGTTTTAACACGAAAGCCAAGTATTCACCTTTCGACGGAATGGAAATTCAAGGGAAAGTGGTGATGAGTTTTGTGAATGGGAAGAGGTTTGAGTTTTGACGCAGATTGATGTAAATTAATGTGTGATTAACAATATCATATTTGGAGGTCGAATGAAAAATCAAACAAGTAACGAAGAATTAATAAATAAAGATAAGAAAATATTAATACCACAAATTTGTCTTTTCAATTTCAGTAAAGAAGACAGTGATATATTAAAATCAAAGAATTTTAATATCTCTGTTGGTTCTTTGGGTAAGCAGATAAAAATTCCGAACAATAAACCATATGATGAAACTCTTTGCTTACCCCATCACATTATTCCGCCTAATTTGCATGAATTTAATATTTTATGTTTTGATATGAATGATGATGAAATTGTACCATACGATAAAAAAAAATCTATAAGAGAATATGAAAAGAATCGTACAGGATTATATTTTTTTACAGAATTTCCACAAAAAATTTTCGATCCTAGACCTTTCATTGCATCTGATATACAAAAAAAAATATCTGAATTTTTATCAAAACAATCAATCATAATAATTTTTGCATCAAAAAGTGAAACTTTTGATTATCAATTTGCTGATATGCAATCAAGTGGATATTACAAAAATAATCCAATAATGAGACATTCGAATTATGATTTCATAAATAATATGCCAATACTTAATAACAAATTTGGAAAAAAAATTGAGATTATAATTAAACATCAAGAGTTAAAAAATATTTTTAATAAATTTTTATCAGATTTTGTTTATAAAATTATATTTGAATATCCAACACATTGGAATGGAGAGAAACATGTGAAAAAAGAAAATTTCTATCCATTAATGAAAAATAATAATAATAATAATAATAATAATGATAATGATGATAATGATGAAGTCATCTCGTATATTGAGAAATATAAAAACTCAATGCTAATAGTGTTACCTGAAATAAAGAGAAAAGGTGAATTATTGGTTGATTTATTTAGTAATGCACTTCCAAGTTTAATGCCAGAACTATTCCCATATTCAACTAAATTCGCTTGGAAAAAAGAAGAACAATATTGGTTACCTAATTACGCAAAGTTATTTAGCGAAAAAGAAACCATAAAATCTACTTATGAAAATGAACTGAAGAAATTAGAAAAGCAAACTTCATCAAATCAACAGAAATTTCAATATCTTCATGACTTGATTAGTGAAACTGGAGAAAAATTAGTTGATGCTGTTAAAATGTTTCTGGAATGGTTAGATTTTGACGAAGTGATTAAAGTTGATGAAGAAAAGGGTAATATCAAAGAAGAAGATTTAAGAATTAATTTAACTGACGGTATTATTGTGATTGAAGTAAAAGGTATCGGAGGTACATCAAAAGATAATGAATGTAACCAAATAGAAAAGATTGTTCATAGAAGAGAAAAAGAACGAAATAAATTTGATGTAAAAGGATTATATATAGTTAATCACCAAAGATATTTACCTCCTTTAAAACGAAAAAATCCTCCATTTAAAGATGAACAAATTAAAGATGCTGAAAATGATAAAAGAGGTTTGCTTACAACGTGGGAATTATTTAAACTATTTGATTACGAAACCAATGATCTGATAACAAAAGAAAATGCTAGAAAGCATCTATTAAATTCTGGTTTAATACAATTCACTCCTTCAAATATGAAATACATAAATAAAGTAATAAAAGTTTATCACAATGGAAAAGTAATAATCATAGATACTAAAGTGCAAATTAGTAAGAATGATGTTTTAATTGTATACAAGAATGATAAATATTCAAAAGTTAACATATTAAATTTACAAATAGACGGGAAGGATGTTAGTCAAGCGGACAAATGCGAAATTGGTATAGAAGTTGATAAAGCGATAAAAATAAATTCTGAAATATATTTAAAAGAATAGTTAGTATTGTTAGTTTTGTTTGCTGCTAATATAAGGGAGAAAAAAATATGACAAAAGAGCAATTTGTTCTGGAGCTTCAAAGAATCGGAGCTATCAAATTCGGGAACTTTACATTAAAGAGCGGTCTGGTTTCACCGTTCTATTTCGATCTGCGGGATATGATAAGTTTTCCCGAGATTTTGGAAGGAGTTGCGGATCTGTTGGCGAAAAGGATCAAAGATATGGATTTCGATGTACTTACAGGAATTCCATATACTGCACTTCCCATAGCATCGCTGGTTGCTTCCAAACTGAATAAACCGCTGGTGTATATGCGTAAGGAAGAGAAAGCATACGGAACCGGAAAGAACATCATCGGCAAGTTCAAAGAAGGTGCAAAATGTCTGGTGATAGACGATCTGATAACTACAGGTGCCAGCAAGATTGAAACTGCGGAGGGATATGAAAAAGAAGGTGTTATCATCAAAGATTTCGTGGTGGTGATAGATAGAAGTTCAAACGGAAAAGAAGATCTGGCAAAAAAAGGTTACGAACTGCACAGCCTGATATCTCTGGAAGAAATTCTGAGTTTGTTACTGATGAACGACTTAATCTCTGAGGAAAAAGTGAAAGAAGTGCGAGAATTCACAGCAAGCATTTCCAAACCTGTCGATGAGAAAAAAGAAATTACAAATCTATTGACCAAGAAATTAATGTCGAAAATAAAAGAGAAGAAATCTAATCTTGTTCTTTCACTCGATGTGACTACTCAAAAGGAGTTCTTTGAGATTCTGGACGAAGTTTCTTCCGAGATTGTGATGCTGAAAACTCACGTGGATATCCTGGATGATTATGATGAGAATTTTGTTCCGAAACTGCAGGGATATTCACAGAAATACGACTTCATAATTTTCGAAGACAGGAAATTTGCTGATATCGGAAATACGGTTCATCATCAATATCGAAACGGTGTTTACAAAATTTCTGATTGGGCGGAGTTCGTTACGGTTCATATGGTGGCGGGCGAAGGAATTTTGAAAGGACTTTTCGATGGAACGGAAAATAGAAGCTCGTTCATGCTGGCAAGAATGTCTTCCAAAGGAAACCTGATAAACGAAACATATTCCAGGAAATGTTTTGAAGTTGCCAGGAAATATCCGAATGTTATTTCAGGATTTATCGGACACGGAAAAGATGTAGAAGATATCAAAAGGTTCAAAGCAAAATTCCCATCTGGAATGCTTTTACTGACTCCCGGAGTTAAGTTAGAAAGAGGAACCGATGCAATGGGACAACAATATATCACAGTGGAAGATGCGATTCAGGGAGGAGCGGATTGCATTATCGTTGGTCGAGGAATCATCAAAGCAAAAGACATTAAAAAAGAAGCAAAGATCTATCGTGAGAGAGCTTGGAAAATCTACAATGAAAGAACTAATAATTAAAGAATGAAAGGCTGATTGGATTCGACTTCACTGCGAAGCGTGGTAAATCCCCTCTCAAGAGGAGATTTGTTCCGTGCTCTCCGCGAACTCTGTGGTTAATCTTTTGTTAGTATTGTTCGTTTTGTTAGTTGCTAAAAAAAAGGGGAATATATGAAAAATTTAATCTCGATGCGAGATTTGAGTAAGAAAGAAATTTTATATTTTATGGAAATTGCTGAGAAAATTGAGAAGGGAGAATTGAATCTAAATATGGATAAAAAGCTGGCAGCTTTGTTATTCTTCGAACCTTCCACAAGAACTCATTTCTCATTTGCTACAGCAATGAAGAAGATAGGCGGACAAACTATCACGATGCGGGGAACAAGCAGCAGTTCAGTGAAGAAAGGTGAAACTTTTGCCGACACACTTCAAACCATCGCTCAATATGCCGAGATCATCATTATGAGAAGTCCTATCGAAGGTGCTGCGAGATATGCTTCGGAAGTGGTTGATATTCCTGTCGTGAATGCAGGTGACGGAGCGAATCAGCATCCTACGCAAGCACTATTGGACCTTTATTCAATTATAAAAACTCAGGGAACTTTAGAAAATCTAACTATTGGTGTTGCTGGAGACCTTAGGTTTGGAAGAACTGTTCACTCTTTAGTGCAGGCGTTGAGTGAATTCACTCCGAGATTCAAATTCATTTCTCCATCATTCCTGAAAATGCCAACATACATCTTGGATGATCTTTTGGAAAAAAATATCAAGTTTGAAGAACTCGCTGAAATTGATGAAAAAATAGATGAACTGGATATTCTTTATGTAACCCGGATTCAGAAAGAACGCTTTGCAGATCCGGAAGATTATGAGAAAGTAAAAGGTTCTTACATTTTAGAAAAATCAATGCTTTCTAATGTAAAAGAGAATTTCAAAGTAATGCATCCGCTGCCGAGAGTCGATGAAATTTCCACCGATGTTGATGATACCGAATTTGCCTATTATTTTCCACAGGCAAAGAACGGAGTTTATATGCGACAAGCGATTATCTCGATTCTTTTGGGAGGTGTGAAATGAAACAATTGAAAGTTGATGCGATAAAAAAGGGAACCGTAATCGATCATATTCCTGCTGGAAAAGGAATGCAGGTTGCTGATCTTATTAATATTTCAGGTGAAAATATCGTAATGATCGGAATTTCTTTGCACAGTAAAAAGGTTGGGAAAAAGGACATTATTAAGATAGAAAACAGAGAACTCTCACAAGAAGAGATCAACAGTATCGCTCTTATAGCACCTTCCGCAACAATAACGATAATCAAGGATTTTGATGTTATCAGAAAAGCTAAAGCAGAAATTCCGGAATCGATTGAAGGATTGATATTATGTCCGAATCCGAAATGCATTACAAATTCTGAGATCATAAAAACAAAATTTAAGGTTACGGATGAAAAACCTTTACAGGTCAGATGTCATTATTGCGAAAAGAAATATCTCGTGGAAGAAGTGAAGATAAAAATATGAAAAAATATAGAACACGGATGACACGGATAATACGGATGGAGCGGATAATCAAAGATTGGACTCGACTTGAAACGAAGTTGGAAAATCCCCTCTTGAGAGGGATGGATTATGAAGCAAGACGGGGTGTGTAAATCCACATAACTGTTTATGAATTATCTGAAATATAATCCAAAGCTAAAAGAAAAAGCTAAATATTTAAGAAATAACTCAACTTTATCGGAAGTGTTATTGTGGCTTCAGATAAAGGATGTTAGCAATAGAAATTGATTGTGTGAGTCATAATGATAAAGTGGAATATGATAAGATCAGACAGAAAAAACTTGAAAGTATAGGAATAAGATTTATTAGATTTTGAGATGAAGATGTGAAAAATAATTTGCAGGGATGTATTGATTTTTTGAAAGAGCGGATAGATAATAACACACCTCCCGACTAAAGTCGGACTCCTCTCAAGAGGAGATTTACTCCGTGCTCTCAGTGTTCTCTGTGGTTAAAAAATAGTGATGATTAGTGTTAATTCATGGTTTCAAAAAAGGAGGGGATTTTATGGCAAAAAATATTAATTACGAACCATCCAGAACTTTGATGGAATTCAGGTTGCTTCCGGGACAGACTTCCAAGGAATCAACAACAGAGAAAATTTCATTAACAACTCCATTAGTCTATTCGCCGGGAAATGAGAAAAAACACAATTTGAATATTCCTCTTGTTTCTGCAGCGATGCAATCTGTTTCCGGTGCGGAAATGGGAATCGAGCTGGCAAAACTTGGTGGAGCAGCTTTTATCTTTTGTTCACAATCCATCGAAGCTCAAGCAACAATGGTAAAGAAGATAAAGACACATAAAGCGGGTTTTGTGAAACCTAAAACTATGAAACCGGATATGAGGATTTCAGAGATGTACAATATCAGAAAAGATACGGGTCATTCCACTTTTCCTGTTGTCGATAATAATGAAATATTTCTGGGTTTAATCTCGAAGTGGGATTATGAAATTTCTCTTCATTCGGATTATCAGATAAAAGACAGAATGATTTCCTTGGAAAATGTGAAAGTTGCCCGAAATATTGCAGACTTGAAAGAAGCCAACAGCGTTCTTTTGGAGAGTCATAAATCGGTTCTTCCGATACTTGAAGATGACGGAAAGCTGCTTTATATGATCTTCCGTAAAGATATTAATGACCAGCTTAATAATCCGCTGGAAGTTCACGATGAAAAGAAGCGTCTGCTGGCTGTTGCTTCCATCAATACTTACGATTATAAAGAGAGAGTTGCTGCTCTTATTTCAGCGGAAGTTGATGTTATTGCAATCGATTCATCAGACGGACACACAATTTATCAGAAAGAGTCTATAGAATGGATCAAAAAGCACTATCCCCAGATTCCAGTAATTGGTGGGAATATTATCACTAAAGAAGGTTTTAGGTATTTAGTAGAAGCAGGAGCTGGAGCGATAAAAGTGGGAATGGGTGGAGGATCTATTTGCATAACTCAGGAGCAGAAAGGAACCGGAAGAGGCTTGGCAACTACAATAATCGATGTTACAGAAGAAAGAGATAAATATTTCAAAGAAACCGGAAAATACATCCCGATCATTGCTGATGGTGGCGTGACCAGTACCAAAGACATTACGATCGCTCTCGCTCTTGGTGCAGATTATGTGATGATGGGGCGCTATTTTGCCAGGATGGAAGAATCTCCAACCGACAAGATCGTTGTGAATAATCGCGTGATGAAACCTTATTGGGGAGAAGGTTCTGCTCGTGCTCGAGATTGGAAATTAAAGCGTTATAATCAGTCAAAATTCGTAGAAGGAGTGGAAGGTCTGGTGGAATATGCAGGAAGACTTCGTGACAATCTGGAAGAAACTCTGGCAAAAATAAAATCATCGATGTCCACTTGCGGTGTGCAGAGTATAAAAGAATTCCACGAAAAAGCTGAGCTTGAACTTGCTTCCGCACTTTCTATCAGAGAAGGAAAAGTTCACGATATATACCAGGCAACAGAATCGAACGAGAAACAAGAAGATGAAACAGCGAATTGATAAATAGAACACGGATGACACGGATAGAACGGATGATCACGGATAAAAAATTTAACATCGAAGACACCGAAAATTGAATATTTAATATTGAAGATTGAATATTAATCTCTGTGCTCTCTGTGGTTGAAAATTTCGTTTTGTTAGTTTTGCCTGCCACGCTGAAGCATTGCGAAGATGGGTTCGTTGCAAAAAAAAAGGAGACTGAATGATAGATTACAAAAAAGCTGGTGTTGATATTAAAGCCGGTGATAATGCATCCAAAATAGCTTATAAATATGCCAAATCTACTTTCTCATCTCGCAAGGGAATGATCGGCGAACCTGTTATGGCTGAAGGTTCTTATGCCGGACTTATCGATATGGGAGATTATTTTCTTGTTCAGTGTGATGACGGTGTGGGAACAAAAATCGAAATTGCAGAAAGAATCGGAAAATATGATACGCTTGGTTATGACCTTCTGGCAATGGTCGCAGATGATGCGATATGTTTGGGAGCGGAAACGATTTCTATTTCCAACACGATAGATACAAATAAAATCGATGCTGAAGTTATCGAAGGTTTGATGAAAGGTCTGTCAAAAGCTTGTATCGAACAGAAAGTAATAATTCCGGGTGGTGAAATTGCCGAAGTCGGAAAATCTGTGAATGGTAATATTTGGAATGCAACTGCTATTGGAATTTTGGAAAAAGATAAAGTGATAACCGGAGAAAACATCAAACCTGGAGATAAGATCATTGCTCTGCGAGAAAATGGATTTCGTTCAAATGGTTTTTCTCTTGTAAGATATATTCTGGAAAATATATTTGGAAAAGATGTGTATCAGAAAGAATCTCCATTTGGAAAAAGTTGGGGAGAAATGCTTTTGGAACCATCCAAAATATATTCTGCAGAGCTTTTGAAAATTTTGGGAAGATTTGGAGAAAAACGAAAGGTTGAAATTAAAGGAATTTCTCACATAACAGGAGGAGGAATTGCTGGAAATTTCAAACGGATATTAAAAAAGAAAAATCTTGGAGCAATATTTGACAATATTTTTGAACCTTCCAAACTAGTGAAAGAAATTCAAGAACTTGGAAATGTATCCGAAGAAGAAGCTTATAAAACCTGGAATATGGATAACGGGATGATGCTTGTGGTTGATCCTGATAAAGTAGATTTTATTTTACAAAATTTGGATGTTGAAGCAAAAGTAGCTGGAGAAATAACAGAGGAGCAGAAAATAATAATCCAAAGTAAAGGAAATGCTCCACAGAGATTAATATACCAAAATCAATAAAAAAGGAGGTAACAATGAAAAAGCAAATTATCTTTTTCATACTTGCATTTGTGCTGATATTATCAGCACTCAATTCAGAGGAAGTGAGAGGTCTTACAAATAAAGAGCTCATTTCCGAAAAACTGGAGGTTATTGGTAAAGCTCAAATTTATTCACCACCAATTATGAAAACCGAGAAAACCACTACGGATGTGACAAGAGAAAACTGGCTGCTTTTGGATTCATTCGATTTCGATTCATTTATTCAACCAGGTAAACATTTTGGAGTATTTTTTGATAACATTGACCAAACTATCGAGATGATATCAAATTTTGAAACTCTTGTACCTGATGCAATTGTAGCTATCGAGACAGCACCTTTGTGGCTTAGACCGGCATTGGAGTGCACTTTCCTGCAGCTTGCATCGGATGTACAGCAGGAATGGGCAGAAGTTATCAATGACGCCTGGGATCCCTACATTGATGAGATAGCTTATTGCATTGCTCATTCTTCTGCTGCTTATCTTTCATCAATGTACAGCTACCCGGAAGTCATCACGGAAAATGTAATTTACATGTATATTGCAGACATGCATCTGGATTATGTGGAGATTGTAGATTATGGAACATCAACCAATGACGAGAACTATTATTCCACTACTTCATATTGGAAGATAGATGAAAATGGCAATCTGGTTCAGGTGGAAGTTCCCAAAGAAATTTATTATATGTATCTTGTTCATCACAATATAACAGATGAAATCCCAGCGTTTATCGATCCGGACATCATCGAAAATAACGCTACTCACACAAATAATATCGTTGCACCTGGGGATGGATATTTCTGGCGGAATTTCCTTTTCAATTACTCAGATGCAGGTTATCCTCTATTGAAAGATTGTTTAACTAATACTACTGTAACCTGGGATATAACAGGCAATACACCGGATGATGCAATTCACACTATCACAAACTGGATAAATGATTCTATGGAATTCACATCTAATGCAGAACGACCTCATCAACCTGTTCGTATCTACAGGAAACATATTGGTAGGTGTGGAGAGTATGCAGATATAACAGCAGCAGCCTGCCGCTCTGCTCTTATTCCTTGTACAAGTATATTAAGTTATTCTGGTGATCATACATGGAATGAATTTTGGGATGAAGAATGGACACAATGGGAACCAGTAAATGGATACATAAATAATCCTCTTGTTTATGAAAACGGCTGGGGTAAAGTATTTGCTTCTGTATTCGAAATTAAAAGTAACGGTTATCTCACACCGGTTACTGCTACCTATTCGGAAGAAACTGCAACTATTATTATTTATGCATTAGATAATAATGGTGATCCCATCGATGGTGCAAAAATTACACTTAAAGTACCAGGTTGGGATAACTGGGGATATACAGATAAAGAAGGGAAATATACTTTTATTGTTGGAGATAATAGAACATTTTATGCCAGGATGGATTCCGAAATTGGAAATGATCCGATTAATACAAACGAGGTTTATGAAATTGTAACAAATAGTGTTGGTGGACAAGTCTACACGTATTCCATGAGTGCTGTAGGTATAATGCCGGAAGTTCAGTATTCTTCAATACCTTCTCCAAATGATGATGTAGATGATTATCAATTGGTTGTGGATTTCACTGTTCCGGAGCAGGTAATCAGTGGTGCAATCATTATGGATGATCTGGATGGAACAGACTTCAATAATGCTATCGATGATGGCATAATCAATTTCTTTATGACAGATTTAGTGAATTATGCAATCTATTCAAATGAACAGTTATTCGATACGTTCAACGAGTTGATAGGTGCTGAAGATGGAGAAGTCACCTTTGATATTCCGGTGGATGAATCATGGTATGGTTTCTTTGATAATGGTTTCGGTTTGAATAATCCGCAATATGTTACGGGCAGTGCGAGTTTATATGAATATGAAGAAACATCTTCAGATGATGATATAGTTGTCAGTTCAAATAAACTTATCGGGAATTATCCCAATCCATTTAATCCGGAAACTACAATTTCTTTTTCTCTCGCAGAGGACGCAAAGAACGCAAAGCTTGAAATTTTCAATATCAAAGGTCAGAAAATAAAAACTTTCCCAATTCCTAACTCCTCACTTCTAATTCCTAATCAGATTGTTTGGGATGGAAGAGATGATAATGAGAATGCTGTTTCTTCAGGTGTTTATTTCTACAAATTGCAAACAGGTAATTACTCTGCAGCAAAGAAAATGATACTGTTGAAATAGGATGATAATAGCCTTGCAATGTATTGCATCATTGCAGGGCTTTTTCTTGTTGAAAAGAACACGAAAAATTGAATATTTAATATTGAAAATTGTAAATTTACTCTGGGCTTCTTTCAAAAGCCGAACTTCACTTCGTGAGCTCTGTGGTCAAGAAATTGTTCGTTTTTGTTAGTTGCAAAAATATTCGTGTCAATTCATGTTAATTCGTGGTTTCAAAAAGGAAAAATATGAAAAATCAGATCCAACTTGTGTTGAAAGATAACATCATCGATATTCAAGGTGAGAAAATCGAGGAAAACGCTTTGAGTTTCCTCAACATAAATACTAATAAGATCAAAACTGGAAAGATCTTCAATATCACATACGATTTGAGTAAAGAAGATATTCAAAAATTTGCAAATCTCGGTCTTAAAGATGAAATAATTCACGATGTTTATATAAATTCTTTCTACAAAAACTCTTTCTACAAATCATTCATTCTTGTCTCCAAACTTCCCGGAGTTACCGATGATGAAGGTGTTTCTGCTCAAAAAACCTTGAATGATATCTTGGATTTAAATTTGGATACGAACACTCAGCACATTTTTACAGATGATATTTATCTGATCGAAAAAGATTTATCGGATGATATTCTGAAAACTCTAGCTGAGAATCTTTTGGGAAACAAACTTATTAATCATTTTGAATATGGAAAATTTACAGGAAAGATCGAGTATATTCCCGAAGTTCGGATTGGACAAAATAACGAAACCGAAACGGTTGATTTGAATGTAACTGATGATAAATTGCTGAGGATTTCTAAGGATAGATTGTTGTCTCTGAATTTGGAAGAGATGAAAGCGATCCAGTCTTATTTTTCAGATGATAAAGTGATTGAAAATCGTAAGGAAAATACTCTGACTACAAATCCTACGGATTGTGAATTGGAAGTGTTGGCACAAACTTGGAGTGAGCATTGTAAACACAAAGAATTCTCAGCTTCCATACATTATAAAAATTTGGAAACCGGTGAAGAAGAAACAATCGAATCGCTCTTTAAAACATATATCAGAAGATCAACGGAGATTATTCGAGAAAGATTGGAAAATGCCGGTAATAACTGGCTCTTGAAGATATTTACCGACAATGCCGGAGTAGTGAAGATAAACGATGAATCGGTTTTTGTGTGGAAGGTGGAGACGCACAATTCACCTTCTGCGATAGATCCTTATGGAGGTGCGATTACCGGAATTCTTGGAAACAATCGCGATCCGCTTGGAACTGGAATTGGTGGTGGGAAACTGCTTTTCAATACAAATGTTCTCTGCTTCGGTCCTCCGAATTATAACAAAGAACTTCTTCCGGGGCAGCTTCATCCCAAAAGAGTTTTTGAAGGAGTTCGTCATGGCATTGAAGACGGAGGTAATAAATCTGGGATTCCTACAGTGAACGGCTCGATCATTTTTGATGATCGCTACAGCGGAAAACCGCTTGTTTATTGCGGAACAGGCGGAGTGATGCCATACAAATTTGCCGGAGTTAATTCCTGGGAAAAACCTATAGATGACGGTGATCTGATAATTATGGCAGGAGGAAGAGTGGGCAAAGACGGGATTCACGGAGCCACTTTTTCTTCCGCAGAAATAGATGAACACTCTCCACAATCAGCCGTTCAGATCGGAAGCCCGATAACGCAGAAACTGCTTTCGGATTTTATGCAGGAAGCGGTTAATCAGGGTTTAATAAAATGTTCCACAGATAATGGTGCAGGAGGTTTATCTTCATCCATCGGAGAACTTGCCGAGATCACCGGTGGGGCCGAAATCCATCTGGAAAAAGTTCCTTTGAAATATGCCAATCTGAAACCGTGGGAAATTTTCGTTTCCGAATCACAGGAAAGAATGACGTTTGTGGTTGAAGAAGATAAAAAAGAAGCTCTTTTTAAGCTTGCAAAAGAGCGGGAAGTTGAGCTTTCAGATATCGGGAAATTCACTTCAACCGGTTTTATCGATGTACGCTATAACAATGAAAAAGTTATCCTATTGGAAATGGATTTTCTGCATAACGGAGTTCCCAAAAAATATATGAAAGCTGAGTGGAAAAAACCTGAACTTTTCGAACCTGAACTTTCTTCAAATATCGATTATAATGATGTTCTATTGAAATTGATGGGAAGCGATAATATATGTTCTCGTGAAAATGTAATTCGTCAATACGACCATGAAGTAAAAGGTAAAACCATCATCAAACCATTGATGGGAGAAGGCGGGAAATCTCCGCAGGATGCGGCTGTGATGAGATTGAATTTTGATAGCTTTGAAGGAATAGCGATTTCCAACGGAATTTGTCCTAAATATGGAGATATCGATGCTTATGAAATGAGTGCCGGAGCTTTTGATGAAGGGATCCGTCAGATTATTTCAGTTGGCGGAAAACTTCCTGATGTTAATGATAATTCAAACAGGTTCTGGACAGTGAACGATAATTTTTGTGTACCGGATTCAGCCTATGATCCGGTAACAAATCCTGATGGAAGATTAAAACTGGCAAAGCTTGTTCAAATGAATAAAGCACTTTTCGATATGTCCACTTTTTATAACATTCCTATGACTTCCGGTAAAGACAGCATGAAGAATGATTTCAAAGCGGGGAAAGTGAAGATTTCCGTTCCGCCCACGATTTTATATTCGATGGTTGCAAAAATAGATGATGTGCGAAAGACAATTACAAGCAACTTCAAAGCAGATGAAGACATGATCTACATTCTAGGAAAAACTTACGATGAGCTCGGTGCTTCTGAATTCTATAAATTGTTCGACAAACTCGGAGCGAATGTTCCGAAAGTAAGAAAAGAAAATGCCAAAAAAATATATGAAAGAATCATTAAAGCAAATGTGCAAAATTTAATAGAATCATGCCATGATATTTCTGATGGTAGAATGGCTGTTGCTGTTTGCGAAAGTGCGATCGGAACAGAATTCGGAGTGGAACTTAATCTGAACGTTTACGGAGATTTGAGTCTGAATGCAATTCTTTTCTCCGAGTCCCATTCGCGGTTTGTTGTAAGTATCAGACCCGAAAACAAAGAGAAATTTAAGGAATTATTCGGAGAGGATTCGTCCTTAATCGGTAAAGTAACTTTAGATAAAATGATGAAAATCAACTTTGAGAATAATTGTGTTGTTGATTTAGAGATGGAAAATTTAGAGCAATCTTGGAATGAAGGATTAAAATAGAACACTGATGACACGGATGGAGCGGATTTACACAGATTGGACTCGACTTGATGCGAAGCTCGAGTTGAGAACAATCAATAAAACACACCTCCCGGCTAAAGTCGGACTCCTCTCAAGAGGAGATTTTCTCCGTGTTCTATGTGGTTGATTTATTGTTAGTTTTATTTGTTGCCTAAAAAGGATAATATGAAAAAAGTAAAAGCGTTAGTTATTACTGGTTACGGCATAAACTGCGAAGAGGAAATGGCAGCCGTTTACAATCTTGCTGGTGCTAATGCAGAAATAGTTCATCTGAATGATATCTTCCTGGGAAAGTGTTCGATCCACAATTATGATATTTTGAATTTTCCCGGTGGATTTTCTTTCGGTGATGATCTGGGTTCAGGTAAAGTTCTTTCCAACAAAATGAAATTTAAAAAACTGAAATCCAGAAAGTTGTTCTTCGATGATATAAAAGATTTTCTGAACGAAGGTAAATTCATTCTGGGTGTTTGTAATGGTTTTCAATTTCTGGTGAAAATGGGACTTCTTCCAAATGTGAATTGCGTTCTCGAGCAGGAAGTTACTCTTACGGGAAATAATTCAGGAAAATTTGAGGACAGATGGGTTCATATTAAAGTGAACGAAAACAGCAAAACTCCTTTCTTGAAAGGAATCGATAAAATCTTTCTTCCAGTTCGACACGGCGAAGGGAAGCTGATAATTAAGAATGAAAGAATTAAAAAATTAATAATTAGAAAGAAACTTAATTGTCTGTCATATTGCGATAAAGAAGGAGATGAAACTTCCGAATACCCGATGAATCCGAATGGTTCGGATTTGAATTGTGCGGGACTTACGAACGAAACAGGTCACATTTTCGGTTTGATGCCGCATCCGGAAGCATTCTTGAGTTTATATAATCATCCAAATTGGTCGCAATTGAAAAGGCAGAATCCTGATGTTTCAGAAGATGGGGAAGGACTGAAGATTTTCAGGAATATTGTGGAATTTATTTACCGCAAAGACGCTAAGAACGCAAAGAAAACCTCACCTTAATCCTCTTCTGAAAGGAGAGGAAATTGCTCATTCTCCTCATAGGAGAAGGATTTAGGATGAGGTAAGAATGCTGGAATGAAGTAAAAAGATTACGCAAAAATGCGTTACGTAAAATTCCATAATACTCAGGTCGTTGAATTGCGAGTCGTATAGTTGTGACCTGATTTTTTCGACTCGTAAGGTTTTAATCCGTCTCAGACGGAAACGACGAGTCGAAATATATTATTAACTGATTCGAGTTGTCAAAATAAGTTCCTTAATTCAAAAAAACAGGTTGACACGAATTGTGATTACGTAAAATTGCGTAGCGTAATATTACGCAATGCAAAAATGCGTAATAAATAAAATAATGTCGGAGAAGCAAAAATGAAGAATCCTTTCAGATATGGTGAGATCGTTACTGGAGAGAATTTCTGTAATCGCAGGGAAGAATTAAAAAATATTCATAATGCAATTAATAACAGGTATTCTTTCTGGATGTATTCTCCCAGACGATTCGGGAAGAGTTCTTTGATTTTCAAAGCCTTTGAAATATTGAACAATAAAAAAATCATTCCTCTTTATTTTGATCTGTATAATGTTCATAATTTAGATGATTTTGTGCGAAAATACTCCCAGATTCTGGCAAAAGGATTATTCAATTGGAAAACTAATATTGAGAATTTATCTAAATTTGCTTATAAATATTTCAAGAATCTTTATCCTAAAATTTCTATCGATGCTTTGGGAACACCCTCATTATCGCTGGAAATTCAAAAAATTGAAGAGCAAAGAGATATTGAAACAGTTCTGAACATTCCCGAACAACTCGCAGGTGATAAACAGGTTTGTATTGCTTTCGATGAGTTTCAGGAAATTCAAAGGATTGAACCTTTTTTAATCAATTGGATGAGATCAGCTTTCCAAAAGCAAAAAAAAGTTTCTTATATTTTTTCGGGAAGCAAGCAATCGTTAATGGAATATATTTTTTCCGATACGAATTCACCTTTTTATGAATACGGTTTCAAGATGAATATTGACCCGATTTCAGAGAAAGACCTGACAAATTATATCAAAAGACAATTTAAAAAAACTGAACAAAATATCAGTAATAATATAATTAAGGAAATTTTATCTGAATCTCGCTGTCATCCGCATTTCACTCAACATTTTGCTTCATTTGTGTGGGATCTGATTTTAGAAGGAGAAGATCAGGAAAATTCCGAATTTAAATCAAAATGGTTAAAAAGAATCGTAGCCGGTCAATCGCTGATATTCCAAAATATTTATGATCAATTAAGCGAGAATCAAAGAAAGATATTATTTGCGATATCAGCTCTAGAGCAAGATGAGAAGCTCTTTTCCAATGCTGTAAGAAATAAATATAAACTACCTGAAGTATCATCGATGACTACGGGAATAAAATCATTGTTGAAAAAGAATTTGATCCATAAAGTAAACGGAAGTTATGAAATTATTAATCCTATATTTGAGGAATGGGTGAGGAGTTTGTGACTTTGTGTCTTCGTGGTAAAAAAGGAATAAAATAATGAAAGAATCAGAATTAATAAACAACCTGGAATGGCTGCGACAAGACATTATCGGACACAATAAATTATTCCAAACTCCTTACGGTGAAAAACCGCTTATTTATACAGATTACGCTGTAAGTGCCAGAGCAGTTAGTTTTATCGAAAACTATATACTTACTATTCTGAATTATTTCCTGACATTGGATATTCAGAGATTAACTTCAAATAATGATAAAAAAAACTAAAATTAAGATATAGAATTTTGAGAGGAGATCAATTATGCAGAAGCGAAGATACATTAAAATATCAAAATCAGCAGGATTAATTCCAGGTTCATTAGTTCATATCGGTGAAAAGAAAGCGGAAAAACAGAAGATCACAATATTTGATTATAATGTTGAAAAATATGAAGAAAGAGAAATTAATAATATTGAGGAATGTTTTAAATTTAAAGAAAAACCGACAGTAACCTGGATAAATATTGATGGATTACACGATGTCAAAACTATTGAAAAACTTGGTAATAATTTTGGAATTCATCCTCTTATCCAAGAAGATATTGTAAACACAAGGCAAAGACCAAAAACAGAAGATTTTGATGATTATTTATTTTTAGTTTTGAAAGTGTTGAAAATAAATGAGAAAAATTCAGAAATAGAATCTGAGCAGGTTAGTATTATTTTAGGAGTAAATTTCGTAATATCTTTTCAGGAATATGAAGGTGATGTATTTAATAATATCAGAGAAAGAATCAGGAATAATAAAGGCAGGATCAGAAGAATGAAGGCTGATTATCTGGCTTATTCATTAGTAGATTCGATTGTTGATAATTATTTTGGGATACTGGAGGATTTTGGTGAAAAAATCGAAGATATTGAAGATAATCTGATTAATTCCCCCAGACCCGATACATTAGAGGACATTTATAAACTCAAAAGAACAATCCTTAAGTTGAGGAAATCCATATGGCCTTTGAGAGAATTAATTGTAACTCTTACCAGAGAAGAATCTCAACTAATAACAGATGCAACCAATATTTTTTTTCGAGATGTTTATGACCATACAATTCAAGTAATTGATACGATTGAATCTTACCGGGATATGGTTTCCGGTATGCTCGAAATCTATCTTTCCAGTATTAGCAATAAAATGAATGAAGTAATGAAAGTTTTGACAATATTTGCAGCTATATTTATTCCATTAACATTTATTGCCGGGATTTACGGTATGAACTTTGAATTTTTTCCGGAATTGAAATGGAAATGGGCTTATCCTTTATGGTGGATTCTGGTTATAGCAATCGGAGTTGGAATGCTATTCTATTTTAAGAAGAAAAAGTGGATTTAAAAATGTTAAATAGGAATGCTATTGTCTTTCAATGTCTTCTAACAAAGAACACGGTAAACACGAGGATTTATGAAGACAAATAAAACCAAAGTTGGGAAACTCTATTTTTACAAGAGGAGGATTTATGTTTGGAGAATTTAACATCCCGATAAATATTGATAAAGATTCTTTGAATATTTCTATCAAGAAAAACGATAAGGGATTTGATTATATTAGAGAGCTTCCGAATGATAAAATTGAAAAACTGATCTTAACAGAAAATGCAAAAATACTTATCAATCCGGTGGAACCGCTAAATACACCAAAAGAATTAACCTCTTTGCTACTGATAGAATTTAATAAAAGCATATCCATTCAACCCGGTATTAGAAAAACTATTTTTATTACTTTTCCTATTGAAATAGGAATTTTTTTATCCAAGAAGAAAGACTTTGAACTGTTTGATGTATTCTCTCTTTCAAAGCAGAAATTCACTTTGTATGGCGATCCCGGAGTTGGGGTCGTTTGTAAATACTGGAAGAGTGATGTGTTTTTGACATTGCCTGATATAAATCCCTTATACGAGGGATTTATTGAATTAAAAATTTACAATCCCGGTACTTCTTGGATCAATGTTCATAAAGCTTTGTTTAAAGCAGAGGGAATGAAGATATTTTTTGATGACCAAAATGTATGCATGAAAGCAAAAATGAAAGTTACGGATGACGATACCGCAGAAACAGAATTTATTGATTCGCCTTATGAAAAAGATATGAAGAAGGCAGTAGATATTTTTAATGCAAAAAAACTTTCAGTATCAACATCCAAAACTATTATGCTGGAGGGAATATGATCTTGAATAAAGTTCTTTTTGGAAATATGACTTTATCGAAATTGTTTTTTATGCTCTGTTTGATAATCTTTTGGATTATTATTGCAAAGGTTATAACTTTATACCTAAGGAAGAATTTTAAAAAAAAACTTAACAAAGATCATCTGGAAATAATTATCAAAGTTGTTTATTATTTAATAGTAGTTATCACGATTATCTGGTCTCTTTCTTTAATGGGGATAAAACTCTCGGGACTTCTGGTTGCTGGAGGTTTTGCCGGTATCGTAATCGGATTTGCCAGTCAAAGTATTATCGGAAATCTGGTTTCAGGAATCTTCTTGATGATAGAAAGACCAATGAAAATTGGAAATGCAGTAAGTATTGATGGAACAACGGGAATTGTGGAAGATATAAAGATCATTTCTACCACGATTCGCACCTGGGATGGGTTTCACATCAGAATTCCCAATGATAAAATATTTACCACCAGCATCACAAATTATGTCAGTAATGTTGTTAGAAGATTCGGTTATACAGTTGGTATCAGATATGAAGATGATGCAGACAAGGCTATCTCGATTATCAATCAAATTATTGAAGATGAACCTTTTGCCCTGAAAAATCCTGCTCCATTAATTTTTGTTGATAATCTGGGTGATAATTCAGTTAATATTGCCGTAAAAATGTGGAGTCCAATTTCCGAATGGTATAATCTGAAAAATAAGATGCTCTGGATTATTAAAAAAACATTGGAAGAAAATGGTATTGAGATTGCATTTCCTCAAAGAGTTTTATGGATTGGAGATCAGAGTATAAAGGAAAAAATATTACAAAACTGATATGTTAGTTAGAGATTATATATTCCATCAACCTTTAAAGAATTTTCAAAGTTAAACTTGCATATTAAGGTAAAAAAAATAATAATCTTTGCAACTTAGCGCCTTAGCGGATGAAAAAAAGGAATGAAAAAATGAGAGAAACTGAATTAATCAAAAATCTGGAATGGCTCCGAGCTGATATTATTGGACGCAACAAATTATTTCAAACGCCATATGGTGAAAAACCGCTTGTTTATGCCGATTATACTGCCAGTGGAAGGTGTTTATTTTCGATAGAGAATTATATGCTTCACCTGATGCAGTATTATGCAAACACTCATACAGAAGATGATTTCACCGGAAAAACAATGACAGAGATCCTTCATAAAGCAGAAATAATAATTAAGAAAATCGTGAATGCGGGAGAAACTGGAAAAGTTATTTTCACAGAATCTGGGACAACCGGTGGGATAACTCGACTCCAGCAAATCCTGGGAGTGTACTGGCCTCCTGCTACTAAAAAACGTATTAATACTTTTTTAGAAAGCTGCCTGGAAAGATATCCCGAAAATGCAAAATGCAACCAGGAACTGCGAGATTATATCATTAATAAAAAACCCATCGTTTTTGTTGGTCCTTACGAGCATCATTCCAATGAAATAATGTGGAGACAAACGCTTTGCGAAGTTATCGAAATTCCTTTAAATAAAAAAGGCGAACTTGATCTTGTTGAACTGGAAAGAACAGTATCCAATCCAAAATATGATAATCGTCCAAAAATAGGTTCTTTTTCTGCAACTTCTAATGTATCGGGAATTAAAACACCCGTTTATGAAGTTGCTAAAACTCTGCATAAACACAATGCAATTGCTTGTTTTGATTTTGCTGCCTGTGCTCCTTATATCGAAATAAACATGAACAAAAATGAGGAGAGTTATTTTGATGCTGTCTTCTTTTCCCCACATAAATTTCTCGGTGGTCCCGGTTCATCCGGAATCCTGATTATAAATGAAAAAATATATCCTAATGATCTTCCACCATCTATCGCTGCCGGAGGTACTGTAAATTATGTCACAAAGAACAGAGAACAATTCATTAAAGATATCGAAACCAGAGAAAAACCAGGCACACCCGGCATTCTTCAAAATATTAAAATCTCACTAGCCTTCCAGTTGAAAGAAAAGATAGGAACCAGCAATATCGAAAGAATTGAGCAGTATTTTCTTAAAAAATTCTATGATAGTTTCATGAATGAAGAAAAAATATTTTTTTATGGTCCAACTGATATTCATAAGAAGATCGGTATTATTCCTTTCAATATCAAACATAAAGATAGGATTCTGCACCCGAAATTAGTAACCAAACTTATGAATGATCTTTTTGGCATTCAAACCCGTGCCGGTTGTTCCTGTGCAGGTCCATATGGTCATACGATTTTAAATATCGGTAAGGAAAAAGCCAAATTTTATCAATGTCTTGTTGGAGTGGATAAATATGGTAGTATTAAACCCGGTTGGGTCAGGGTTAATCTGCATTATGCGATTTCGATTGAAGAATTTGATTATATTGTAGATGTGCTGAAGTTCATAACTAAAAACGGTCATCTTTTCCTTCCGTTCTATGAATTGGATTTTCAGACCGGAGATTGGAATCATCTGGATGAGAAAGAATTTCAAACTCCACTGGATTTGGATTTAGATACATTATTGAATATGAAAAAATTTGAATTAGAAGAGACAAAAAATATGAAAGATCTTTTCGAATCAAATCTTGTTCAAGCCCAAAAGATAATAAAGGACTTCAAAGAGCCTGAGGATTTCAAGATTTTCGAACCCAGATTAGAAGAATTAATGATGTTTTATGTGATAAATTACAAGAATAAATTATAAGGTAGATTATGGAAGATATTAAAATCAAAAGAGCATTAATAAGTGTTTCCGATAAAACAAGAATAGTTGAATTGGTAAAAGTCCTTAAGGAATTCGATTGCGAGATAATTTCTACAGGTGGAACTAAGAAAGTATTGGAAGAAGCAGGAATTAAAATTACTGATATTCAAAAAGTCACCGGAAATCCTGAAGCGTTTGGTGGTAGAATGAAAACGATTTCGTTCAATATCGAATCGGCCCTTTTGTTTGATAGAGAAAAAGATAAGCAGGAAGCCGAAAAACTGAATATAAAACCGATCGATATGGTAGTTTGCAATCTTTATCCTTTTGCAAAAGTAAAGGAGTCGGGAGCTGATTTTGACACTCTTATAGAAAATATAGACATTGGTGGTCCGACTATGATACGTGCATCTGCCAAGAACTTCAAATATGTTACTACTATTACGGATGCATCAGATTACAACGCAATAATTAAAGAGCTCCAGGAAAATGAAGGTAGTCTCTCTTATGAAACCAGATTTATGCTAATGCGAAAAGCATTCAATCACACAGCAGATTACGATGCTTTGATCTCCACAACAATGGACGAACAAGCTGGAGTGCGGTCATTGAGACTCTCTTTCAAAAATGGTAAAAAATTACGGTACGGAGAAAATTCTCATCAGGAAGGATATTTTTATCGAGAAGCAGGAGCAAGTAATTCACTTTTCGATATGAAAGTTCTGCACGGAAAAGAACTTTCCTACAATAATATCGGAGATATCCAGAGTGCGGTGGATTCAGTAAAAAATCTTAAACGGTTTGGTTGTGCTGTTATCAAACACAATAATCCCTGCGGATTAGCAGAAGGAGATAACCAGCGAAAAGTATTTGAAGATGCCTGGAACGGCGATCCTATTTCTGCTTTCGGTTCGATCATAGCGTTTAATAAACCTGTGGATTTGGAAACAATTGAATTCCTGGATCTAAATAATGAAAATAAGATGCTTCGTAAATTCGTGGAAGTTGTTATTGCTCCCAAATTCAGCGAAGAAGCTTTAGGATATCTGCAGTTTCATAAAAATTTGAGAGTTATCAAATTTGATCCTCAAAATTCCAAACAAAAGTTTGAAGTGAAATACCTTTCAGGTTCTCTGCTGTTGCAGGATTGTGATAATAAACTTTATGAAAAGATAGAAAATGTAACAGAGAAGAAAATTGATATTGATTTAAAAAAAGATTTGATAGAATTTGGTATTAAAGCGATGCGACAGGTGAAATCGAATTCGATCATTATTGTTAGAGAATTAAGTGATAAAACCTATCAACTGTTGGGAATGGGAGCAGGACAACCGAACAGGTTAGTTTCTACCAAACTCGCTATCGAAAAAGCTAAAGAAAATCTAACGAATGAATATAAAGGAGACGATCTTGAAAGTTATTACAGGCATGAATTCTCCCAAGTGATCCTGGTTTCGGATGCCTTCTTTCCGTTTCCTGATAATGTAGAATTAGCTGCAGAAGCAGGGATAAAAATTATTATTCAGCCCGGTGGATCGATGAGAGATAAGAAAGTAATTAATAGATGTAATGAGTTAGGAATTGCAATGATCTTTACAGGAATAAGGCATTTTAAACATTGAAAAAATATGAGGTGAATATGAATTGTTTAAGACATTTTAATACTCCCCAACTTGAATTGATTCATCAAGGAAAGGTTCGGGATAGCTTTAGAATCAATGATGATTCCAGAATGATCGTGGTGACAGACAGGGTTTCTTGTTTCGACAAAGTTCTCAAATCAACCATTCCCTACAAAGGTGCTGTATTGAATGGGATTTCTAATTTCTGGTTTGAAAAAACCAAAGACATTGTTGGAAATCATATGATTAATATCGTTGATCCTAATATTAATCTGGTTAAAGAAGCCCATCCCATAAGGATTGAGATGATAGTTCGAGGATATTTAACAGGTTCGATGTGGAGAAAATACCAGAAAGGTAAACGAGAATTTTCCGGAGTAAAAGCTGCTGATGGGTTGAAGAAAAATCAGAGATTCCCTGAACCGATATTAACACCAACAACTAAAGAAGAATCTGATAGAGAAATTACACCTGAAGATATTGTAAAAGAAGGATGGACTTCAGATAAACTGTATTCCAAGATGATAGATATTTCATTAAAACTTTTCGATTTAGGTTCCAAGATTTTAGGAGAAAAGGGAATTATTTTAGTTGATACAAAATATGAATTCGGTTTAATAGATGATAAATTGATTCTTATTGATGAAATCCATACTCCAGATTCATCAAGATTCTGGAGTAAAGAGGATTATGATAAAAATCCAGAAAAAGCTGAACAGATCGATAAGGAATTTGTTCGTCAGTGGTTGCTGAATAATAAATTTGATGGTAAAATCCCAGATGAATTACCAGACGATATTATAAAAGAAACATCGAAAAGATACTTAGAAATCTACAAAATAATTACTGGAAATGAGTTTATTAAAACCGGAAATATTAAAAATAGAATTTATAATAATCTTGTTGAAAAAAATATTATAAAAGATGGATATGTTTCAATTATTATGGGTTCTCCTAAGGATATTGAACACTGTAAAAAAATCGAATCATATTTATTAAACTATGATATTTTTATAGAAAAAAGAATTGTCTCTGCCCACAAAAATGGTGAACGAATTCCTGAAATTGCTGAAGTTTATAATAATTCCATTGAAACGGGATGTGTGATTGCGGTTGCTGGTAGATCAAACGGACTCGGCGGAGCTTTGGCAGCAAACCTGGCAATTCCGGTTATTAACTGCCCTCCCTTCAAGGATAGAACAGATATGATGGTGAATATAAATTCTTCGCTTATAATGCCGTCAAAGACACCTGCAATGACTGTGATTGATGTGAGTTCAGCTGCTCTGGCAGCGTTACGGAGTTTAAATATCAGAAGATTGAAAGATGTATTTATAAAAGAAATAGAAGACATCAAAGAATCATTGATAAAAGCAGATGAGGAGATAAGGAATAATTAACCACAGAGCACACCAGACTTTGCTAAGGCTGCGTCGAGCAGGCGTAAAGCACAGAGTGGGAAAAAGGATGACTTTTGTTTGTTCAACCGTCCCGGTTGAATGAAATGTTTGGGCAGACCGTCCCGGTCTGATAGAAGAATCGAGACGATTCTCAAGAAGTGAAGTAGTTCAATCGGGACGATTGAACCAACTTGTAGGATAAAGAGGTTTTAAATGAAAATTGCAGTCATCGGTTCAGGCGGTAGGGAACACGCTATTGCTTGGAAACTGAATCAAAGTGAATTAGCAGAAAAAGTTTATGTTCTTCCTGGAAATGGTGGAACAAAAAATAATATTAAGATCGATATTAACGATTTCAATGGAATAAAAAACTTCTGCGAATCAGAGAAAGTAGAATTAATTTTTGTTGGTCCTGAAGTACCTTTGGTAAATGGCATTGTTGATTATTTCAAAGATTCCAGTATAAAAGTTTTTGGACCGGGTAAAGCTGCTGCTCAATTGGAAGGTTCAAAAGTTTTTGCAAAAAAGTTTATGAGGAAATACGGAGTTGCTACGGGAGATTATCATGAATTTGGCGAATCAAAAACAAATTGCTGTCAGCAATTAACGATTTTTCCGAAAGATACAATTAATAAAATGAAAGGAAACTGCGTTATTAAATACGACGGACTTGCAGCCGGAAAGGGCGTTTACGTTTGTTCATCCGTTGAAGAAGCAGAAGATGCTGTGAATACAATAAAACAAATCTACGGCGAGGAAGCATCCTTTTTGATAGAAGAAAAACTTGAAGGATCCGAGCTTTCTATTCTAGCATTTACTGATGGAGAAAAATACCAGTTATTACTTCCCTCTCAAGACCATAAACAGCTCCTGGATAGAGATAAAGGACCAAATACAGGTGGAATGGGAGCGTTCTGCCCAGTTCCATTTTACACTGATGAATTAAGTAAACAAATTGTTAAAGATATTATTAAACTAACAATTGAGGGGATTGAAGCTGAAAATTTCAATTATAAAGGAGTTGTTTACTTTGGTTTGATGATCACAGATGAGGGACCTAAACTGTTGGAATACAATGTTCGTCTGGGAGATCCGGAAACGGAAGTTGTTCTCCCTGCATTTAAAGGAGATTTGCTCGAACTTGTTCTATCTTGTTTCAATGGAACTCTAAAAGATTTCCAGATGGAATTTTATGATGGATATTTTGTAGATGTAGTATTGACTTCCGGAGGATATCCCAGAGAATATAAAAAAGGAATTGAAATTTGTGATCTTAAAGAAAGCAAAGATGAGTTGATATTTCACGCTGGTACAAAAAAGGAAGGAGACAAATTCCTGACAAATGGCGGACGGGTTTTGAATATCGTTGCTCGTGGTGAGACTTTAGATAATGCCATCGAAAATGCTTATGAGAAAGTGAAGCTATTCTATTTCGAGGATATGTTCTTCAGGAAAGATATTGGAAAAAGAAAAAATTAACCACAGAGCAAACGGATAGGAAAAAAAATGAATATCCAATATCGAACAAGGAATATCCAATAATGAAGGAAAAAAAGAAGAATTGTTTTTTCTTGGTGTCTTTGAGTTCTTTGCAGTGAATAGAGGAATAAATGGAAAGAATATTAATAATGATTTCCGGTCGTGGCAGTAATATGAAAGCGATTATAAAGAATGTTAAAGATGGTATTCTTAAAGGTCTTTGCGAAGTAATGGTTGTTTTTTCTAATAAAAAAGATGCTGCAGGACTCGAAATTGCAGAAAGTTTTGGGATCGAAACAAAAATCATAGGATCCAAAGGGAAAAAGCGTTCGACATACAATAAATTACTGTTTGATTATCTTGATAAATTGAATCCGGATTACATCATTTTAGCAGGTTATATGAAGATAGTAAGTTCCGATGTTATTCAGAGGTTTAGAAACAGAATCATTAATATCCATCCCGCTGATACAGCTTTACATCAGGGATTGCACGGTTATGAATGGGCATTTGAAAATAAAATGGAATCTACAAAGATAACAGTTCATTTTGTGGACGAAGGACTCGATACAGGAAATGTTATTGGGAAACGAGATGTAGATATTTCAGATTGCAAAACTCTCGATGAGGTAGAGCAAAGAGGTTTAAAAGTCGAACATCAGTTTTATAGTGAGTGTTTACAAAAAATTTTCTCAGAAAATATCTAATGTTACACTGAGACTTGTAAAAAGATGTAAAATCATTTGTCATCCTGAGCGTAGTCGAAGGACAAAGGAGCAAATGATTTAGTAAGGTTAAAGAAATGAAGACATATTGGGTTTATATTTTAAAATGCTCTGATGGATCGTATTATACTGGATCAACATCAGATATTGAAAAGCGTATATCAGAGCATCAACAAGGCACAATCAAAGGTTATACCAAGAATAAAAGACCTGTGAAACTAATTTTTTCAGATTATTTCGAAGATGTCTATGATGCAATATCTGCAGAAAGACAGATAAAGGGTTGGACAAGAGCAAAAAAGGAAGCATTAATTAATGATAAATTTAATTTATTGCACAAACTGGCAGAATGCAAAAATGATTCTCATTCAAAAAATTATATCAGGAAATGATTGTTTATCCTTCGACTCCGCTCAGGATGACAATTTTTTTGTTCAGGATGGAATAAGCCCACTAATACATCTCTTTAATTTTGGAATTATTTCAAATCACCTCTGTGCTCTCCGTGTGCTCTGTGGTTAAAGGATTTAGATGAAAAAAATAGCAATAGTAGATTTCGGCGGTCAATACACTCATCTCATAGCTCGCAGAATTCGTGATCTAGGTATTTACAGCGAGATCGTTCATCCCGAAAGTTTTGAAGTAAATGATGATATCATTGGAATAATATTCTCAGGTGGACCGCAATCTGTAAATGCAGAAGATGCGTTCAGAATTAATCTTGATATCGTTAATAATAATATTCCTATTTTAGGTATTTGTTACGGTCATCAACTTCTGGCAAAAATGGTCGGTGGTGAGATCGAAAGCGGTGAGAATAAAGAATATGGTTTCACGAATATAACCTGCCAAACTGATGCTATTCTTTTTAATGGGTTGGAAAAAGAGCAAAAAGTATGGATGAGTCACGGAGACCACGTTTGTAAATTGCCGAAGGATTTCAAGATCACTGCTTCCAGCGATTCCATAAAAATTGCAGCTTATGAATCCGAAAAGTATTTTGGCTTGCAGTTCCATCCAGAAGTTACACATACAAAAAATGGAATGCAAATGCTGGAAAATTTTGTTACCTGTTGCACGAATGAACGAAATTGGAATGTAAAGAGTTTCAAGCAGCAATTGATAAATGAAATCCGAGAGAAAGTAAAAAACAGGAAATTAGTTCTGCTTCTTTCTGGCGGTGTGGATTCTCTTGTTGCTCTTGAACTCTGCATTCAGGCAGTTGGGAACGAAAATGTTTACTCGATTCACATTGACACAGGCTTTATGCGTTTGAACGAATCAAAAGAAATCCTTGAACATTTTGATGAGCTTGGATTTAAAAATATTAAAATTATCGAAGCAGAGGAGCAATATTTAAAAGAATTATATTGTGTTGTCGATCCTGAAGAAAAGCGGAAAATAATCGGAAAGCTGTTTGTGGATATTGCAAATAAAGAACTCGTGGAATTATCCAAAAAAGACGAATTCCTTTTAGTACAGGGAACAATTTATCCGGACACGATCGAAAGCGGTTCGACAGATAAAGCAGCTCTGATAAAGACACACCATAACCGCGTGAATGAAATCGAAAAGCTGATAAAAGAAGGCAAGATCATCGAGCCGATAAAAGAGTTGTATAAAGATGAAGTTCGAAAGTTAGGCGAAGAACTCGGGCTTCCACACAAACTTGTTCATCGTCATCCTTTCCCCGGACCGGGATTGGCTATCAGAGTTATTTGCTCGGATAAGACAGAAACTGAAGATGATTACACAAAAGAAGAAAAATATTTGAATGAAATTCTCTTGGAATTCGATATGCAGGGTAAAATCCTTCCTATTAAAAGCGTGGGAGTTCAAGGAGATTTTAGAACTTATCATCATCCTGCTGTTGTCTGGTTTAAAGAAGATGCGAGCAAATCCTGGAATGTGTTAAATGAATGTTCATCAAAAGTAATAAATAAATTAAAAACAGTTAACAGACTTGTTTACTCTTTGGAACCTGTCGGCGATTTACAGCTTGCAAAGCTGTTTCTGGAAAAACAAAACCTGGATGAACTGAGGAATGTTGATGCAATTTTAAGAAAAAGAACAGACGATATTAAAGCTATCTGGCAGATGCCTGTAGTGCAATTACCACTAAGAAACACTGAAGACAAACTGTGTTATGTTATACGACCTGTCTGCTCTATGGATGCAATGTCAGCCAGCGTGTATGAAATGGATTTTGACTATTTGAAAGATATTATTTCAGAAGTTCAAAAAATCGAAAATATCGGTGACATTTTCTATGATATTACCACCAAACCTCCCGGAACTATTGAGTGGGAATAGTTTTAATTACAAATTAGGAAATATGAGTTGTATTTCTCTCAAATTCAGTGCAAATCTGAAATTACATTAATCTATTTAATATAGTTTTCAATGAAAGTGTGATCAGGATTCAATTTTGAATAAAGTAGATACTTTTTAATATATCCATCTAAATTTTCGGATAAATTATTATCCTTAACAAATTTAATTAAATATTTATAGAATTCATCATAATATGGATAATTATTGATGGTATTTTTAATAACGAGCAACTGATATTCTGTTTCTTGATTTAGAAATCTTAAATTTGATGAATAAGTTTTATTTATTTCTGTCCAACTTTTATTTATTCCACATTTCTCTTTAAAAGACAATAAAAGACTGTCTCCAATTAATTTGTGATTAAAAAATTTTTCTTTCATAGCATACCAGTACAGAGTTTCAAAATCAAAAGGATTAATTAAATAACTTTTATTGATAATATCGAATGAAACTTCGTAGTCCTCGTTAGCCATATGAATATAGAATAAAGTTAAATAAGGCTCTATTTGATAAGGGGTCATATTAATTGATATATTGAGTAATTGAACAGCAGTTAAAGTATCTTTATTTGATAAATATGCTTGTGCAATTTCATTATAAGTGGATGCATTAGAAGGTTTCTTTTCAATTGCTTTAGAATAGTATAACATTGCTAAATCTGTTTGCCCCAATTTCATATATAATTTAGCAAATCTCACATCAATTGGAGGCAACCATAGACTAAGTATAAATACTTCCTTTTCATTCTTAATTGAAATAATGTTTTGATAATGTTCTATAGCTTTTAAATATTCATTTTTAGATTCATAGATTTCTGCTAATTCTGAATTTATACGATAGTTATTTGGATCAGAATAGTAAATTTCTTCCAACATTTCAATTTTTTTTGCAATACTCTTTTCATTTCTTACTTTATACATCAATGCTTCGATTTCTTTAGAATCGGTTATTTCTTTCTCTGAAACTGGCAAATAAAATATATCTAAATCATTTTCTATTAGATTGATCAATGTTGGCTCTTGCTCTTTTTTAAACTTATCTTTTGTATATTCTAAAGTTTTCTGGCGTGTAGAATAATAAAGTTCGTTTAGATTGATAATGTTATTGAAATTATTATCAGAGATTGATGATATTGACTTCAATAAAAAATGTGTAAAAATCCCATTTTGAAATTCTTTACTTTCAAATGATACTTGATCAGCTTTGCTAGCAGAAAATAAAGCAGTTCCTTTTCTTGGTACTTCTCTTACAATATCCTTAGTAAAATCATCTTTGCCAATATTCCCTTTTACACCCTTTAATGAAACTCCTTTTTGTTTGGCTGCACCTCCACTATAACAATTATCAAATATGATTAGTACTTTTTCTGATTGCAAATTTTTAATCCAATATGCAAATACATCATCTATGATAACAGTTGAGTAATCTTCATTATCAAAGTCATATGGTAACAAGCATTCATCTAATCCATCGTCCTCATCACCGTCAGTATCTATGACTTGTGTACCATGTCCACTGAAGAAAATAATTGCTAAATCATTTTTTTTTGCTTTGGTTTTTAACCATCCTTCCAAATTTTTTCTGATATTTTCTCTTGTTGCATCCTTATCCATTAATAACTTGATATTGTCTTTATTGAATCTTCCGAATTTAAGAAGAGCATCTTGAAAATCAGAAGCATCCTTTTTCGCATATCTCAAATCGTTTGAACTTTCTTCATAAGATGATACTCCTATCACTAATGCGTAACGATTATAAACTGTAGCAGTTATTGTCTCACTTTGTCCCCAAATTGTTATGTTAACAAGAATAATTAACGTAAGAGTAAGTATTGCTTTCATAAAGACTCCTTTATTTCAGAATTCGTATTTATATAATTACTACAAGTAAAGTTGGATTTTTGAATGTCAAGACATTTAATATTTTCTTAGTTTTATTTTTCTCTTTCCTTTAGCACTTCTGCTTCAATGCTTTTGGGAACTGCTCTATATTCACTGAACTCCATTGTGAAATCTGCTTTACCCTGAGTTACCGATCTGAATTGTGTAGCAAGTCCAAAGGTTTCAGAGAGCGGCATTTCCGAATCAATACGTGTAAAGTGATTGTCTATAACTGTATCAGAAACAATACCTCTGTTTTTATTGATTATTGCCATGATATTCCCACGGAATTCAGATGGAGTTTCCACAGAAAGCTTCATTACAGGTTCCAGGATAATCGGTTTGGCTTTGAAGTAATTCTCTCTGAAGGCATTTCTTGTAGCGATCTCAAAGGCAAGTTGCGAGGAATCCACTTCGTGAAAAGCACCATCATCCAAAGTCATTTTCACACCCACAACCGGAAATCCGGCAAGCTCTCCTTTATGTAGTACAGAGAAAAATCCTTTTTCACAACCGGGAATGAATTGAGAGGGAATATTACCACCCCTGATCTTATTTTTAAATATATTTTCATCTTTGCCCGAGTGAGTTAAAATTCCCTTAACACGCGCAAATTGACCGCGTCCACCGGTTTGTTTCTTATGAATATGATCAAATTCAATTGCCTTGGTAATGGTTTCTCGATATGAAACTTGAGGTTCACAAACTTCCAGGTTAACATCATATTCTCTTCTCATCCTTTCGATATAAATATCTAAATGTAGTTCACCCATTCCAAGGATTATTGTTTCGTTGGTTTCTTCATCGACATGTGTTTTAAAGGTGGGATCTTCCTTAGTGAATCTTGCCAGGGCTTTTGAAAGATTATCCTGATCCTTACTATCTTTAACACTTAACGCAAGAGATATAATGGGTTTCGGCACGTATGATTCACGCATTGTATAATTGTTTTTTCCACCATTAAAAGTATCTCCCAAAGCACAGTCGATTCCAAACAGAGCCACAATATCACCTGCCTTTCCACTTGTGATATCTTCCATATTATCAGCATGCATTTTTGCCAGTCGACCCACTTTAATTTTCTTGCCTGTTCTTGCATTCATCAGGTCAGATCCTTTAGAAATTGTACCTTGATAGATACGCAAATATGTAAGCTGACCATATTGTTGATTTTCCAATTTGAATGCCAGTGCAACAGTTGGCAGCTTGGGATCGGATACAAGTTTTATGTCTCTCATATTAACATCTTTATCATGAGCAATATTCTCAATTTCCGTTGGATCTGGAAGATAACGAACAACCGCATCCAGAAGTAATTGAACACCTTTGTTTTTAAAAGCAGAGCCAATGAAAACAGGTGTCATCTCCATAGCAATCGTAGCTTTTCTTACAGCGTCGATGATCATTTCTTCAGTTTCATTTCCATCCAAAAAAGCTTCTGCCAGATCATCGCTGAACATAGAAACAGCATCTATCATTTCTTCGCGCATTTCTTTAGTCCTATCAACATATTCGGCAGGGATTTCAGTTTCTTTTACCTGTTCACCTTTGGGTCCTGTAAAGTATCTGGCTTTTCGGGAAATGAGATCGATAATGCCTTCAAAGTTTTCTTC
>JABMPU010000211.1 GCA_013203665.1 Armatimonadota bacterium | reverse complement strand
TTGACTTATGCTTCCCGACTGCTGATGGAAGACCGCAATATAGATTCCCGCTTTCGCGGGAATGACAATAATGAGGATACGCAAGCTGCTCATTAAAATCATTGACATCAGAATCAAAGAAAAAAATATCGTCCAATAGAAATATAAGTATTCAAAAAATCAGGAGATAGATGATGAAAAAAGGAATTCACCCGAAGTATAAAAAGGTTAATGTAACCTGCGCTTGCGGTAATACTTTCGAGACAAAATCTACAAATCCAGACATCAGTAAAGTTGAGATTTGCTCAAACTGCCATCCCTTTTATACTGGTAAACAGCGGCAAATCACTAAAGAAGGAAGAGTAGAAAAATTTAAGCAGAAATATAGTAATAATCTTAATAAAGATAAATAGCAATTACAAATTTTTCGCACCATAATCATTTTTAATCAAGTGTTGTGGTGCGTTTTTTTTAAGGTTCAATCTAATGAAAAAAGAAAGCAAAAAAAAACAGATTCAGATTGGTGGACAAGCTGTTATTGAAGGTGTGATGATGAGAGGACCTCAATTTCTGGCAACTGCTATCCGTCGTGAAGATAAAAGCATTGAAATAAAAAAGCAGAAATTTCTCAGTAAAACAAAACAAAATAAATTTTTCGGTTTTCCGGTTGTGCGCGGTTTTGTCTCTTTGATAGAAATGTTGATAATAGGTTTCAAAACTCTCACTTTTTCGGCATCCAGAGCAGAACTCGATTGGGAAAAGAAGGAAAAAGACAAAAAAGAAAAATCGAAATCTCGCGAAAAAATAGAAGAAATTTTCAGTTACCTTTTTGCTTTCGGATTGGCTTTTGTGCTCTTTGCTTTTCTGCCTTATCAGATAGCAGAATGGATGAAACTGGCAAAAGAAAATATTTATTTCAATCTTTTTGCCGGATTAATTCGCATTCTGTTCTTCGTCATTTACGTCTGGGCAATCAGTTTAATGAAAGATGTTCGCAGAATTTTCCAGTATCATGGTGCTGAACATAAATCTGTTTATGCTTATGAAAACAATTGCGACCTTTCCATCGAAAATATTCAGAAGTTCAAAACTCCTCATCCTCGCTGCGGAACAAGTTTTATGTTTTTTGTCTTGCTTATTTCAATTCTGATATTTTCAATCGTGGATACGGTTTTTGCATATTTTTTCGGTGCTCCTTCTGTCATTCTGAGACTCGGTTATCACTTTTTGATGCTGCCTTTTATATCCGGAATTTCGTATGAAGTTCTAAAACTTTCCGGAAAAAACATCAATCATCCTCTTGTTAAGATTATGACTGCTCCTGGTTTAGCTTTGCAGAGAATTACCACTCAACCACCAAATGATGAGCAAATCGAAATAGCAGTTATTGCAATGAAATGTGCTTTGGAAATGGAATTATCAGAATATCAAAACATAAAATTCATTGAGGATTAAGGATGATATCCGAAAATAAGATCCAATCACTCTTCTCGGAACACAAGGAACTCAAAAAAGAGATTTACGATCCAAATAAAATGAGTGATAGACGCTATTACAGCAAAATTTCAAAAAGATTTAAAGAACTCGAAATTATTTTGAATTGCTACAATCAAATCCAAAAACTAAAAAAAACAATTTCTGATAACAAAGAACTTGTTAAAAGTGAAGATGATGAAGAATTAAAGGTGTTAGCTCAGGAAGAAATTGATGAAGCTGAACAAGAAATCTTCATCAAAACAGAAGAATTAAAAGAGCTTCTAACTCCCAAAGATGCTAATGATGATAAAGACGCAATTGTTGAAATTCGGGCTGGAACCGGAGGTGAAGAAGCTGCTCTTTTTGTAGCAGACCTTTTTCGGATGTATACATACTTTGCTGAAAAACAAGGTTGGAAACAAACTTTGATTTCATCGAATCCAACCGGTGTAGGTGGTTTTAAAGAAATAATTTTTTCACTTTCCGGTGATAACGTTTTCGGAACCATGCGTTTTGAGAGTGGTGTGCATCGCGTGCAGCGTGTTCCTGTAACTGAATCTCAAGGTAGAGTTCATACTTCTGCTATCTCTGTGGCAGTTCTTCCGGAAGCTGATGATGTAGATGTAGAAATCAATGAAAAGGATTTGAAAATAGATGTTTATCGTTCATCCGGTCATGGTGGACAAAGTGTGAATACAACTGACTCTGCTGTGAGGATTACACATCTGCCAACCGGACTGGTCGTAACCTGTCAGGATGAGAAATCTCAACTGAAGAATAAAAATAAGGCAATGAAAGTTCTGCGTTCCCGTTTACTAGATCTGGAAATAGCCAAGCAGGAAGCTGAAATTTCAGCATCCAGAAAATTTCAGGTGGGAACAGGAGACAGAAGTGCAAAGATTAGAACGTATAATTTTTCGCAATCAAGAGTTACTGACCATAGAATAAATTTGACATCCTATAAGCTTAATAACATCTTGCTCGGTGAATTGGATGAGTTCATAAAGGCTTTAAAAATTGCTCATAAAAACGAAATTGTAAATAATTGATATGTTGCTATTATACCTAATACTAATCATTTTATTTTTCATTCTATCAGGCTTTTTTTCCGGCATGGAAACCGGACTTATTTCCATTGATCGGTTACAGATGGAACAAAAAGCCAAAACAAATAAAAAGAAAAAGCAGATATTAAGTTTTCTGGAAAATCCGGATAAACTTTTCGGAACTACTCTTTTCGGAAACAATATCTCGATTGTGATTGTTTCATCGCTTTCCATCTTTCTGATAAAAGAATTTAATACAGTTAAAATCACAGGGCAAGCGTCAACCTTGATTATTGCAGGCTTCATACTCATTTTTGCTGAGCTAATTCCAAAAGCTATTTATCGTGACCATCCCAATAAACTGGTAACAAGAGGGTTTTCTTTATTAAGATTTTTCAGTATCATTTTCCAACCATTCGTAAGATTTGTTTCATTTATAAATTCTATTCTGGCAAAGCTTTTCAAGCTTCCTCAGAAAAATGGGTTTCATCTTCTCACGCGAGAAGACCTATCTTATATGCTTTCGGAAACCAAAGATGACGATGTTCTTCATGAAGACCAGAGAGAAATGCTGGAAGAAGCATTGGAATTCACTCAGCTCGATGCTGAAAACGTGATGATTCATCGCACTGAAATTGTTGCATTTGAGAAAGACACTCCCCTGGAAGAAGTCATCAAAGTAGCAAAAGAAAACGGTTTTACACGTTTTCCGGTTTATGATGAAGACCTTGATCATATCATCGGAATTCTTATCATTTATGATTTGATGAAAAAGGAGCAAAATAAAAAAATTCAAGCATCCGACTTCGTGCGAGAAGCATTTTTCGCACCTGAAACAATGGATGTGAATACTCTTCTTACAGAGATGCAAACTCACAAAAAAAGTATGACAATCATTGTCGATTCTTTTGGAGGAACAGCCGGATTAGTTACCATTGAAGACATCCTGGAAGAGATTGTTGGTGAGATTGAAGATGAATATGATACACCTTCACAAGAAGTAGAAAAAATCGGGGAAAATAAATACCTGGTAATGGGATTTGTGGAAATTGACTTTCTGAATGATGATTATGAGATGGAGTTCCCGGAAGGTGATTATGAAACTATTGCTGGTCTTATCATAGATAAACTGGAAAGAATTCCCAGACAAGGAACCAAACTGAAAATTGGAAACTGGGAAATAAATATTATTCAGGTTACAGATAAAAAAATCGTGAAAGTTGAAATGAAAAAGTAACTCAAAGCTCCTGCTTTGAGAAAGCAAAAAGAAAAAAGCAGAAAGAAAAAAGGAAAAAGGAAAAAGCAGAAAGCAGAATCTTAGTGCAACTTGGCGTTCTTAGTGGCTAAAAAAAGAATTAATGAAAAAAATTAAAACCAATATCCTGAATCCAATTTCTTCATCGCAAGTTGAATATCTGAAAAATACTTTCTTAACAATCGAAAATGGAAAAATATCTTCAATTTCAAAAGAAACTAAAACATCAGATTTTAGCGACCATTCAGATTGCATTTGCATTCCGGGATTGATTGATACTCACGTTCATCTTTCTCAATATTTCATTCGCGGTTCACACAGTTCAAACCTGCTCCACTGGTTGAATACCTATGCTTTTCCCGAGGAATTAAAATCTAAAGATCTTGAGTATGCAAAAAAAGTTGCCCGGGATTTCTTTAAAGATTCCGTGAGAAAAGGCACCACAACTTCAGTGATTTATACTGCTCCCTTCAAACAAGCTTGTGAAACTGCTTTTCAAATTGCCCGGGAAATAGGAGTCCGAGCTATCATCGGAAAAACAATGATGGATTGCAATTCACCTGATTTCCTGCTGCAAGATACTGAAGTTGCATTCAAAGAAAGTTTGGAATTATTTGAGAAATGGAACAATAAAACAAAGTTGTTAGAATATGTTTTCACACCCAGATTTGCTCTTACCTGTTCTTCAAAATTAATGCAAATGACCGGTGATTTTGCCAAACAAAACAATGCTTACATTCAAACTCATCTTTCGGAAAATCATGAGGAAATTAGAACCACTCTTAAACTTTTTCCGGATTGTGATAATTATACACAAGTTTATGAGAAATTTAACCTGTTGGGACCGAAAACGATTTTGGGACATGTTATTCATATTGATGATAATGAACTTGATATTATCAAAGAAACGGGCAGCAAAATCGCTCATTGTCCGGATTCCAACTTCTTCATAAAAAGTGGAGAATTCCCATTTGAAAAGATCAAAAATAAAAAAATATCTTTCGCTCTCGCATCCGACGTTGCTGGTGGAACTTCTATTTCCATGCTGAATGTGATGAAAATGTGCAATTACAGGCAGCAGAATTACATTGTTTCCCCTACAGAAGCATTTTATTATGCAACTCTCTGTGGAGCAAAAGTGCTGGGAAAAGAAAAAATTATCGGTTCGATAAAAGTTGGAAAAGATGCAGATTTGACCTTTATTAAGATTCCTGAAATTGAAAACAAGGAAAAGGAAAATATTCTCTCGGAACTGGTTTACCTGGGAACTGAAAGAAAAATTAAAGCTACTTTTGTGGCAGGCAAACCTGTTTTTCAATCTTAATAAAGAAAATCCACTTTAAAAAAGGTTGAAATTAAAATATGTTGGAAAAATCTTTCAAATATTTGGAAACCGATCCCAGTTAAATAAATAAGGATTTAACGGGATAAATGAATCGGTTAATCGTTGCTATCTTATTATTAAACACCATCTTAAGTTTGTGGTTAATGAAACATAAGAAGCATTAACC
>JABMPU010000210.1 GCA_013203665.1 Armatimonadota bacterium | reverse complement strand
TCCTGTCAAACTCAAACTCATCCTGCTGCCTGCATCGCCGAAGCTGGCGTAGGCGTGTCCTTCTCTTTTTGATGAAAATATGAAAGTTATTCCGAAGAGAAGGAACATAAGAAACCCCGTTAAATATTCTACGAATTTAACGGGTCAAGAAGCAAGAAGAAGTATAAAAAGAAACAATTCATTTTTTCTTTTAGTTTCCTCTCTTTCTTGTCACGTCGTTAGACGGATCAAGAGAGGGTAAGGGTGAGTTAGATATATTGAAAAATCGATATGGGAAATGTTAGTAAATTACAAATCACAATAAACAAATTACAAATTCATTTTACCAGTGTAAATCCGTTCCATCCGTGTCATCAGTGTTCTATTTTTTTAATCTCCAAATCTCTGAGGAATAATTCACCAATATTGGGGATAAAATCCTCACTATTAAAATCTTTAATTAACATTACATTTTTTTTAAGGAATCAATAAAATTTCATAAATATCATCATATCAAAAAGCTAGGAAATCCATTTCATCTTTACTACCATTTGGCATAGAATTTGCCATCTATTCGGGCATGAAATCAAAAATTATCAGAATCCTTATCATTGATGATGAGCATTATATTTGTGATTCCTGTAGTCAGGTTTACATTAAAGATGGTTATCAGGTTGATACCGCTAATGACGGTCTTACCGGAATAAAGAAAATTAAAGAATTCAAGCCTGACCTTGTTCTGGTTGATCTCAAAATGCCAGGAATGAGCGGCATGCAAGTTCTGGAAGAGATGAAAAAAATAGATACAACTATTGTTTCGGTAGTCATCACCGGATATGCTACGATAGATTCAGCAGTGGAAGCGATGAAAAGAGAGGCATTCGATTTCTTGCCAAAACCATTCACACCTAACGAACTCAGGTTGGTTACACGCAGAGCCTTAAAAAAGAGACAGTTAATTCTCGAAACAAATAGATTGCGAGAAGAAAAAGATAGAATGAAAGAAAATTTCATCAGTATGGTCTCTCATCAACTCAGAACTCCGCTGGTTGCTGTTCAACAATATTTCGAGGTAATTCTCGGCGGCATGGTAGGAGCTGTTTCTGAAGAACAAAAAAATATGCTGAATCGTTCCAAAATTCGAATTGATGAACTTATTAAACTTATTAAAGAGTGGCTCGATTTTGCCAAAATCGATGCCAATAAACTGGTTGCTGAGTTAAAGCCTACCAATTTAATTCCAATCCTTGCCAAAGTTCTGGATACTCTGCAATCATTAGCTGAACAAAATAATGTAACTTTGAAAATGGATATTCCTGAAGATCTGGCACTAATATCCGGCAATGCAAATGTTCTGGAGCAGGTTTTTCTGAATTTAGTGGAAAATGGCATCAGGTATAATAAGGATGAAGGAAATGTAACCATCACAGCAGGAATGGAAGACGGATATGTGAAGGTGGAGGTTTCCGATACCGGAATAGGAATTTCCCAGCAGGAATTACCATTTATATTCGAGCAATTCTATCAGGTTAACCAAGGCGGAAGAACAGATGGAACCGGTTTGGGTTTGTGTATTGTAAAGAGGGTTATTGATGCTCATTCAGGAGAAATAAAAGTAACAAGCGAACCAGGTAGAGGAACGGTTTTTTCAGTTCTTCTGCCGGAAATAAGTTTTGCAAAATAGAGCGGTTTTGTCATCCTGAGGAATTCTTTCAATTTTTCATACGAAGGAACTCTGCTTATAATGAGATTCTTCGTCGAATGCCTATGTAAGTTCATCCTCAGAAAGACATCCATTTCTCTATTTTGCAGAATGCAATTCTGAAAAAAAAAAGGAGGAACAAAATGAAAGGTAAGATTTTAATGATCGATGATGATGTGGATTTTCGTGAAGCCACAGCCAAGATACTGAAATTCAGAGGGTATGATGTTGTAAGTGCAGCAAATGCAAGAGAAGCCAGGTTGATGCTGAAAAAGGAAAAACCGGATTTGATTATATTGGATATTATGCTTCCGGATTATGACGGTTTTTCATTATGCACGGAAATAAAGGAAAATACTGATTTCTTTGAGATTCCCATCCTGATTTTAACTGCCATGAGCGCTAAAAAAACTCAGAAGAAATACGCTGAAAAAATAGCTATTCACCACCAGGCAGATGAATTTGCGGAAAAACCAATAGAACCCAAAGAATTGATAGCTCGGGTTCATGGTTTAATGACTCGAAGCCAGGTCGTTAATTCGGATTTTTCCGATAAGACAAAGATATTATTCATAGACAGCGATCATGATTTTATGCGAGCTATGCGAAAAGTTCTGGAAGAAAAAAATTATGAAGTCGAAACTACCGATACGGGTAAGGGTGGAATAATGATGATAAAAACTATGTTCCCGCAACTGATAATTATTGATCCGATTCTTTCCGATATTGATGGATTCTCTGTTTGCCGTGAACTGAAATCCGATAAAAAAACTTTTCATATTCCCATTCTTATGGTTACTGCTTTTACTCAACAATTGAGTGATCCTGACTTTGCTAAAACCTTAGCTACCAATCATAAAGTGGATGAATTCATCCCAAAACCCATAAAGCCTGAACAACTTTTGGAAAAAATTCAACAATACGCATAATCCTGAATCATTATTAAATTCTACTATGAAAGCAAATATTTTGTAACTAGACCTGCTAGGTCGAGAATGAGAGCGTTCAAGCTGGTCGCTTTTCGGGAATTCTAATTTTAATCAGGAATCAGGAATGAAACTAAAAAAAAATAGCGAAACAAAACCTAAAATTTTATTAGTTGACGATGATCCGGATTTTCTGTTCTCAACAAAAATCATTCTTGAAAACAGCGGTTATAAAATAATAACTGCTGCAAATGGAAAGCGAGGAATAAGTAAAGCAAAATCAGAGCAACCGGATTTGATTGTTCTGGATGTAATGCTGCCGGATTATGACGGCTTTTCAATCTGCAGAGAATTAAAAGACAATCCTGAAACCGTACAGATTCCAGTGATTATCCTTACTTCCATAAGTAAAAAACGGGATGGAAGTTATGCAGATGTGATCGCCTATTGTCATAAAGCTGATGTATTTCTGGAAAAACCAGTTGATAAAGATGAACTGCTTTTCAGCATTAAAAAACTGCTTAAAAAGAAAAAAACAAAATTCTCCAATCTCAAAAAAAAAAGGTCGATCCTTATTGCTGATATTGATTCTGGTTTTATCTCTAAACTTGAAAAAGTTTTATCCGCTGATTTTGAGGTATTTATAGCGGAAAGCGGTATCGAAGCTCTGAAAATGGCACAAGCTTTTTTGCCGGATTTGATCCTGCTGGAAATAACCCTTCCAGATCAAGACGGATTTTCTGTTTGCTACGAAATCAAGAGTAATCCCAAGACTCATCATATTCCGGTAATTCTTGTGAGTGAAATCAATAAAGAACTTACACACGCGGATTTTGCCGCTAAAGTTGCTTTTGAACATAAAGCGGACGATTTCATAGCAAAACCAATTAAGCCGGACCGGCTGGCAAAAGTTGTGAAAAAGAAATTGAGCTTCTGAATTATGCGGCAGATTAAAACTTTAAAAGAGATTGCCAACCATGTAAAAGGCAGCAGGAAAAGGCTTGTCGTGGCTGGAGGAAACGTTCATTCAGTAATCCAATCCATAGCCAAAGGTGTTAGAAATGATATTATTAGAGCCACTTTAGTTGGAGATAAAGAAGAGATTCTGAAATTATCAGATAAATATGAAATATGTCCGAGTTTATGGAATATTATTGATGAGAAAGAACCGGCAAAAATAGCAGAGAAATCCGTTGAGCTTATTAAATCCGGAGAAGCAGATATCCTGATGAAAGGATTTATCAGTTCTGCTGATTATTCTCATGCAATTCTCAATAGGAAGCACGGCTTGGTGGAAGCAGGAGGACTTCTTTCACATGCTGCGGTTGTTCAAATTCCCCAATATCACAAACTACTTATTATTTCGGATGCTGCCATTTTAGTTCAACCTGATCTCTCCCAGAAAATTGCTATGTTAAAATTTTGCGTGGATATTGCTCATAAGATGGGAATATCAAGACCAAAAGCCGGCATTATTTCCTGTGTGGAAAAAACGAGTTTTAAAATAGATTCCACGATCGATGCTTCAATTATTTGCAAGATGGCAAAGCGGGGACAGATTCAGGGAGTTGATGTAGATGGACCTCTTGCTTTAGACCTGGCTATTTCTAAAAGATGTGCTCGAGAAAAAAAATATAAAAGCAATATTGCAGGTGATTGCGATATTATGATTTTCCCTAATATTTGTTCGGCAAATATTTTTTTTAAGACTGTTACTAACCTGGCAGGTGCAAGAGCAGCTGCCATGGTTGTTGGTGCTTCTGTGCCTTGCATTTTAACTTCCAGGTCAGATACGGAAAAATCAAAATTTTTTTCTATTGCTCTTGCTGCTTTGCTTTCTAACAAAAATGAAGGAGGAAGGTATTTCGGCTGATGAGCCCGGATTCGTTCGGGTAACGATTTGCGAGTTGCGAGGTGGATGTGAATTGTGATGTTTTAATGATTAAGACTCGTGAACTTTCCGAAACTTTCAATGAAATGTCATTCTCGCGAAAGCGGGAATCTAAAAAAAATTCGGAAGGCTTACAATGAAAAAAAAATGGAGTAAAAATAAATAGTTGGAGGAGAAATGATGACTCAAGAAGTAAAAAAAGATGTGAAAAGAATTTTCATAGTAGATGATGATCCGGATTATGTTTCTGCGACCAGAACCATTTTGGAGAGCAATTCTTATGAATGTTTCTGTGCTTATTCAGCAAAAGAATTTCTGGGAAAAGTTAAGGATGTGAAACCCGATTTGATAGTTTTAGATGTTATGATGGAGAGCGATATTGCCGGGCTGGTGGTGGTAAATAAACTCCGCAATCCGGATAGGGATTCTGAATTTTATGAAGTTTCCAGGGTTCCGATTTTGATTGTGACCTCCATGCAGGAGGTTATGAAGGTAAATATCAGTGAGATTGCCGGTACAAAGCTTTTACCTGTGGACGGTTTTCTGGAAAAACCGGTTAAGTATAAAGAACTTTTAGCAAAGGTGAGATCTTTAACAAAAACCGTTTCTTTGGAAGAACTGCTGGCAAAAGCCCAAAAACCGAGTGAAGATGCCATGAAACTTCATCCCTTTTATCGTGGAAAATTATCGGTTATGCCTAAATGCTGCATCAGGAATTTTGACGATTTTGCCATCTGGTATACACCCGGAGTTGCAGCTCCCTGTAAAGATATTCATAAAAATCCGGAAAAGGTTTATGAACATACGAATAAAGCCAATTTTGTCGCTATTGTTTCTGATGGAACCAGAGTTCTGGGTTTGGGAGATATTGGACCCGAAGCAGGCTTGCCGGTTATGGAAGGGAAAGCGATTTTATTCAAATATCTGGGAGGTATAGATGCTTTTCCAATATGTATAGACGCCCATGAACCTGAAGACATTATTACTTTTTGTAAATGGCTGACCCCTACTTTTGGGGGGATAAACCTGGAAGATATCGCCAAACCAAAATGTTTTCATATTTTAGATACTCTTCGTGAAGAAATGAAGATACCGGTCTGGCATGATGACCAACAGGGAACAGCAGCCGTTACTTTAGCTGGTTTGATAAATGCTCTGAAAATCGTGGGAAAAAGTAAAGAAGAGGTAAAAATAGCAATGATTGGTGCAGGAGCATCAAATATAGCTATTTCAAGAATAATGATCGTTGCTGGATTTCCACCCGAAAATATTATAATGGTAGACACAAAAGGTATTTTACATGAAGGTAGAAAAGAACTGAACACACCTGAAACTAAAGAAAAATGGAATATGTGTGTAATCTCAAATAAAGAAGGAAGGAAAGGTGGAATTGCAGAAGCAATGAAAGGAGCAGATGTCTGCATATCTCTTTCAAAATCGGGTCCTGGTGTTATCAAAAAAGAATGGATAGCTTCTATGAATAAAGATTCGGTCGTATTTGTTTGTGCAAATCCTGTTCCCGAAATCTGGCCATGGGAAGCAAAAGAAGCCGGTGCCAGAATTGTGGCAACAGGCAGGTCAGATTTTCCTAACCAGGTAAATAACTCGCTCGGTTTTCCCGGTATATTCCGCGGTACTCTGGATGTAATGGCAAGCACCATAACAGATGAAATGTGCATAGCAGCAGCATACGAACTTGCCAAATGTGCTGAAGATAAAGGTCTTTCCGAAGAATATATAATTCCCAAAATGAACGAATTTGAAGTTTTTCCCAGGGAAGCTGTAGCTGTTGGAATGAAAGCAATTGAACAAGGAATTGCCAAAATAATAATGACGAGAGAAGAACTGTATAAGAAATCATCATCAATAATCAGGAAGGCAAGAGCAGAGGTGGATGCTCTTCAAAATCAGGGATTTATCGAATTACCGGAGTAAAAATCTGAAAAGCCAAGATAATCAAAGTGCCATTTCGAGTTGTAAGGATCCGTCAGTTGCCGGATTACAAATCGAAAAACCTGAGTTTATGTCAGATTCTAAATAGGAGCTTGAAATGATTATCTTTTGTTTGAATTGTGGAAGTTCATCTGTTAAATACAGGTTATATGATTGGAATAAAAAGCAGACATTGGTTACAGGTATTGTTGAAAGATTAGGCCTTTCCGAGTCAAAGTTTATTTATGAAGTTTCTGGTAAGGAAAAGATGGAGAGTACTAAATCCTGTCCTGACCATAGGGCAGCGATTAAAATCATAATAGAAATACTTATAGATCCGGAGTTAGGTGTTATCAACGGTCTTTCGGAGATTTCATCTGTAGGACATCGTGTTGTTCATGGTGGAGAAAGATTTTCTAAATCAGTAATTATAACCGATGAAGTCTTGAATGCTTTCAAAGAATTAATTGAATTGGCTCCTCTTCATAATCCCTCAAATATCCTTGGAATTGAAGCAGCTAAAGAATTAATGCCAAATGTTCCTCAAATGGCTGTGATAGATACTTCCTGGCATCAAACAATGCCAAAACATATTTACATGTATGCTTTACCTTATGAATGGTATGAAAAATACGGTATCAGAAGGTATGGATTTCATGGCACTTCTTTTTTGTATGTTTCACGCAGAGCTGCTGTTCTCCTTGGAAAAGACCCTTTTGAATGTAATCTTGTTATTTGTCATATTGGCAACGGGGTCTCTTTGAACGCCATTAAGTATGGGATCTCTTATGATACCAGTATGGGTTTTACTCCTTTGGAAGGATTGATAATGGGAACCAGAGCAGGAGATCATGATGCTGCTATCGACCTTTTTATGATGAATAAGGAAAAATATACTATCACAGAGATGAATTCGATTCTGAATAAAAAATCCGGAATTCTGGGAATTACCGGCAAGTACGTTGATAGACGCGATGTGGAAGAAATGGCTGAAAAGGATGATGAAAGAGCAAAGCTGGCAATAGATATGGAAAGCTACCGTATCAAGAAATATATAGGTGCTTATGCTGCTGCAGTCGGAGGAATCGACGCTGTCGTTTTTACTGCTGGTGCTGGAGAAAAAGATGACATAATTCGAGCAAAAGCTTTGGATGGTCTTGAATTTATGGGAATAAAATACGATAAGGGAAAAAACAGGATTGCTAAAACCGGAAATGCTGAATTCGATATCAGTGCTGATGATTCCAAAGTAAAAATATTTATAATTCCAACAGATGAAGAAAGAGTGTTTATTGAAGATGTGATAGCACTTTATCAAGAAAGCAAAAGCAGTCAGACGAGGTATGTTTATCGTTTCCAGATGCCGTCATATCAAAATTCACTTCGCCATGAAAGCTTTGAAAAAGAGTGCAGAGAAAATCCTGAATTAAGGAAAGTTGTCGCTGTAATTCCTGATTGTTCATTAAAGTAACATAAAGCTCCGCTTTGTGATTTAATATTGAAAAGACGAAACGGACAATCGCATTATGAACTCCAAAAGGCTAACTTGTTACTAAGTTGCATTTAGTAACACACTTATGAGCAAAGTTAAACTTCTCAATAAATAAGCATTCCCAAGTCTAACTTGGGAACAAGAAGAATATACGCCAATAGCGTAGTGTCTGAACAGATCTAAGTCACTTTTTTCTGAACATCAAAGGGATATTATCATCTGTTGGAGCTCCAATTTGTATCAATTCCCAATTCTTATCATATTCGCTTATCACGTGTTTCAAAACTGTTATTTTTTCTTCCGGAGGAGAGTTGTTCCCTTCCCAGTCAATAATCTCAACCCGATATTTAATGGTTCTTTTCTTGCCGTTAATCCTCACATCGATCTCGATATTCTGCTCTGAATCTAATGTTGGAATTGAAATTGAAATTTCCCTCATATTTCCCCCTGTTTGTAGAACAAGTTGATAACTTGAACTACGTTTATTTCTCCGGTTTTACCACTTTCCCAAGATCTTTTTGGAAAGCAGCAGATTGAGTTCTTCCTGTTTTCGTATCAGGCTGTAATGACGGTTATTAAATGATAACTGAGTGTTCCTATATTCAAGCTGACTGCGGTCCAAATCTATCAAACTGATCATACCAAGCTTGAATTGCTCCTGAGCCATATTCAGGTTTTCCTCTGCTAATTT
>JABMPU010000209.1 GCA_013203665.1 Armatimonadota bacterium | reverse complement strand
TATAGAACCAATATCAAAATTCACACCTGTTTCCAGACCTGTAGCTATATCAAACTGAACTAGTTGATTAAGCGAAGCTCCATCCTGAGAATATCCCCAAAGATATGGCCCATCGGGAAGTACATCTTCCCAGGCAAAGCCATAATAACTTTGAAACACTCCACAGGGGAAACTATCCAACGTGGTTCCATTACGGTCAAAAAGTGTGATTGTAGTTGACCAGTTATTTGCCCAGAATCCATCATTCACAGGATCATAGGCAATAGCACGACAGGCTACAGGAGCTGTTATCGTGCTGATCAGGGTTTCCTGCCCGGGTGTAAAGTCCATTTCACGCAAGCTGTTGTTGGCAGCAGCACCATAGAAATACTGTCCGTCATAAGCCAGGTCGCGCACAAATTGAGCTCCCGGAATAGTGAATGTTCCAACGTAGGTTCCATCCATGTTATAACGGAAGAAGCCGCCAGCGCCATTCCATTCGGTAGTGTAGATGTAGTTGCCGTCTGTTTCAAGGCCGGCTTCGCCAGTAGCAACAGCTACAGGCCAATTGAACTGAAGATCAAATAAGTCATCTGTGGGAGGTGTTCCATAAGAGTGGTTGCTCGCAAGCGGATCACGATCGTTGGTCTGAACTTCCTGGCGAACTTTTACCTTGTCTGCTGCACTTAGGAAACTTATTAGCAGGCAGGTAACAATTAAAATAAATAGTACTTTTTTCATAAATTACTCCTCATATTTTTAATTTTTTTTACAATTTCGATGATTCAGCATCATCCCTTTAAGTTCCGATAGTTAAATATCATTTTACCAGATTGCGATGTTTACGGTTTAAACAAATTAATTTGCGAAATTTACAGTTCATTTTTCTTTTCTTCGAAATTTACGGTTTTTTTAATTTTAACTCTCCTATAAAATTCATATAAGGAATTCAATGACGGGTATTTACCATTTTTACGATTTTTCTGTCAAACATTTTTTTAATACTAATAATAATATTTTTATAACTCTTAACTATATTCGGTTCTTACAACTTGGTCATATATTCCATCAGATCTACAATCCGAACAGAATATGCCCACTCATTATCATACCAGCTTAAAACTTTGATAAAGTTGCCATTTGCCATAGTTACGCCTGCATCAAAAATCGAGGAATAAGAGTTGCCGATAATGTCGGTGGAAACAAGTGGTTCTTCCGAATATTCCAGAATCCCTTTAAGATAAGTTTGGGAGGCTTCTTTCACAGCCTGGTTAATTTCTTCCTTTGTAGCAGGATTCTCGATATTTATGCAAACATCAACCAAAGAGCCATTGGGAGTGGGAACTCGAACAGCCATGCCGTCGATCTTTCCCAAAAGGTCTGGAATAACTTTGCCGGTGGCAGCTGCAGCACCTGTAGTTGTGGGAACTATGTTCACAGCAGCAGCACGAGCTCTTCTTAAATCTTTATGCGGGAAATCCAGGATTCTCTGGTCGCTTGTATAAGAATGGATGGTAGTCATAAAGGCAGATTTTACTTTGAAATTATCATTGATAACTTTCATCACAGGAGCAAGGCAATTGGTTGTGCAGGAAGCATTGGATACAATTTTATGTTCCGGTTTGAGGGTTTCATGATTCACTCCCATCACAATTGTAGCATCGACTTCATCTTTAGCAGGAGCTGTGATTATCACTTTTTTTGCTCCGGCAATAAGGTGTTTTCCAGCACTTTCTTTTGTCCTGAATACACCGGTTGCTTCAATCGCGAAATCAATTTCTAATTTGTCCCAGGGTAATTTTTCAGGATCGCGCTCAGAAAATATTGCGATCTCTTTCTCATCAACAATTATCGCATTTTCATTAACTCGAACATCATTCCGGTAAATTCCATGAACTGAATCATACTTCAGTAAATGGGCAAGAGTTTTCGAGTCTGTAAGGTCATTAATTGCTTTGATGTCAAATCCCTGGCGAGTAAAAAGTTCACGGAAAACTAATCTTCCAATTCTTCCAAAGCCGTTGATGGCAACGTTTATCATCGTCTCCTCCAATATAATATTAAATATTTTTTATAAAAGAATCGATTTACCAGAACTATTGGTAATCTGTACAAGTTCCTCTACAGCAGATTGAACTGCATCTTCCGCTTTGACCATCCACTTACGCGGATCAAACCTGGATTTATCGGGGAAATACTTTTCTTCGGTTACGTTAGCCGGTCTCACAACAGCATCTTTTTCTTTCTCCCAATAAGCTTGAACTGCTATTGCCATTTCCAGCTGATATCGTGTATCTTTATTTATTTTTACAACACCGTTTTTAATCGCTTCCTGTTGCTGCCAGGCAGTTAAACCGGAAGCTCCGTGCAGAACGATTCCTCTTTCCACGCCATTTAGAACCAGCAGCTCATCAATTTCTTTAATAAGATCTAATTTCAACGTAACCTGAGCACCTTTTGTAACTCCATGATTCGTACCCACCGAAGCAGCAAAAAGGTCAACATTGGTTTTCTGCACATATTCCAGGGCTTCTTGCGGCTGGGTGTAAAGCTCTGTATCGGAAACGATTTCATCTTCAGAACCTTTAATATAACCAATCTCACCTTCAACCAGGATATCGTGTTTATGTGCTATTTTGACCACTTCTGATGAGATGCGGATATTATCCTCAAAATCTTCTTTGGAGGCATCTATCATAACAGAGGAAACAAGATTATTCTCGATACAATAGACAACAAAATCAAAATAATTCGGAGTAGCATGATCGATATGCAATCCAATTCCGGATTTATTGAATTGTTGCGAAAGTGTTTTAATCATAGAAGAAATCATTTGAGCCCCGACATTAATGTCTTTGCTTTTACCAGCAGCGTATTTTACTGCTCCGGAACTTATCTGCAAAAGCCCATCCGAACTCTGAGCATCATAACCTTGAAGAACTCCGCGAATAACACCATCAAAAACCACATTGGAAGCAACAATGCCAAAACGCTCTTTTTTGGCCTTCAGAAAAACTTGTCTTAACTTGTTACCATTAAAAAACATAATTTCTCCTTTTTCTCAGCCTCACCTCAATCCTCTCCTAAAAGGAGAGGAAGTCTTAATTTCCCTTCTCTTTGCAGGAGAAGGGGATGAGGTTTGTTTCAATAAATTGGTGTTATATTAAGAAAATCACTTGTTTCCTTCAATTTCTTCAAAAACCTGAGTCTTGCCGGATAATTCTTCAACCATAAATCTGGCAGATTCAGTAAGGTCTCCTTCGGGATATTTTTCGAGCAATTCATTAAACATTTCGATAGCTTTTTCTTTCTCGTTCAGTTCTTCCGCATACAAGAATCCTTTCATAAACAATGCTTTGTAGTCATCAACATTATTGGGATAGAACTTGATAATCTGATCATAATAATAAATCGCATCTTTGAATCGTTTCTTTTTCTGGGATTCTTCAGATTTATTAAAATATTCTTCTGCTGTAAGTTTTACCAAAAGTCGATCAGGATATTTTTTAAGACTATATTTTGCTTCCAATTCTTTTTTCAGGTTTTCGAAATTCTCTCTTGATATCTCTTTTACCATTGTTGTTTTGATCTCGCCTTTTACTTCATCGAATGGTGTTGCCACTGCCAGGCTGTCTTTCAGGATTTTAAAAAAAAGAAACTCTTCCTTGGAATTTTGAGAAATCTGGCTGAGTTTTTTGGGGTCTGCATCCCAGATGGCTTTACAGAATTCTTTATCTTTACCGAAACCGGGAACAATATCATTATTATAAATGTGATCGATTATTCCATCCTTTTGAGGATAAGCAGAATTTTCAATGATGCCGGCAATTGTTTCCTCATCATTTTTCTTCAGAGCTTTTTTTACTTTTTTACGCATGTTTTTTGCCTGTTTCTCGGTTTCGAAAACAAAAGCCTGAATTTTCCTAGAAGGATTTGTGCTGAATTTCTTGATGTTCTCATCATAGTATTTTCTCAAATCTTCATCTGCGGTTGGGATTATTTCCACAACTAACCGATTGTATGTAGTTCTCAAAATCATATTCAGTTTGATCTGCTCTGATATTTCTTTGATGGATTCCTTCTTATCCAATCCTTGATCTAAAGCATCCAGATAGAAAACATCATATTCAACCGATTGTTCAACCATCCGTTTCAAATCTTCAGCATCTTGCAATCTTTGAATTTTTTGGGGTGCAACTTTAACATTCAGTTCCAGATAATCTGCCAGGTATTTTTCCAAATCCGGATTTGAGCTTAAGATAAACTTCTCATTTGCAGGATATTTCTGCTCCATTACTTCTTCTACTTTTACCGAATCGAGAATAAAATTGATAATTTCGATATTATATTTTGCAAATAATTCCTGCTTTTTCTTTTCGATCATTTCTCTTTGCTGTTCCGGAGTTATAGTGTTTCTAACATCGAATTCGACTTCTTCATATTTAATTTCCACCGGTTCTTTTGCGCGGGGTATCCTCAGAACTTGACCAATTTTCAATAAGCCCGGAGACTTGAGTTTATCCGAGTTGCTTTCAAAAATTATTTTCCACTTTGATTCATCATTATAGATGGAATCTAAACCAGCGATTTTTCGCAAATTATCACCGGCTTTCACAACATAAGAATCGTAAGTTATTTCATCCTGCTCTACCAGTCGTTTTTCATATTCATTTTTTGTTTCTATTTGGATAAATTGGTTAATCAAATCCTGTTTATACTCATTGTAGAAAGCTGATTTAAGCTGCAAATCAATTCTTTGCAGAACTTCTTCATCGTTTTCCAGTCCCATAGACAGAGCTTCCTGATAAAATATTACTTCTGTGCCGAGCATGTTAAGAAGATCGACCTTGCCTTCATTTGTAGAGTATTTTTGCCTGTACATTGCAGGTATTTTCTCGATTCGCTCTTCAAGCTCGCCTTTTGTGATCTTACCACCATCATATTCTGCAATGATCGTTTCATTAGAAATTTCCTGTGCAAGCAGAACGAATGGCAGCGTTAGAACTAAAATTATAATAGTTCTAAAAGTTAATTTTTTTGATAACATTAAACCTCTCCTTTTTTATGCCTAAATTTTGGAGTCACAAAAAAAATTTGACTATTTTTAAAGTCAAGGAAATAAATGATTTGTTTTGATAGCAGAATAAAGCTATAAGACAGGAATAGTTATGGAACTTTTTTCATTAGATTTAATTAAATTGAAATATTATGCTCTCGATAAAAAAAGCTGTTTAACAGAAATGGCGGAGTTTTTATTTGAGAAAGGTATTGTCAGTTCTTTCGATGATTTTTTTAGAGCAGTTATGGAACGTGAAAATCTTATGTCCACAGGAATCGGAAAATCTGTTGCTATTCCACATGCTCGTTCCAATGCGGTTTTAGAATTAAAAATTCTGGTTTATCTGCTTGACAATGAACTGCAGTTTAACGCAATTGACAGCGAGCCTGTGAGAATAGTGTTTATGATCGCTGTGCCGGAAACTATGAAGCAGGAATATACAAAAGCTTTAAGTTTGATTTCAAATTTTCTCAGGAATGAGCAAAACAGGATTGAACTTTTGAATTCGCTTACGAATGAAGAAGCTTTGAATATCTTAAAAAGGATAAAATATGAAAGTTAGTTTTTCTATAATATTAATAGCAATTATTTCTTTCTCTATTTTTGCTATCAGCGAAGATGCAGGAACAAGCGGGTTTTCTTTCCTGAAAGTAAATTATTCTGCCAGGGCTGCAGCAATGGCATATGCCTTTACCGGACTTGCCAATGATGCCAGCGCTGTTTTTTTCAATCCTGCCGGACTATCTCAAATCCAATCAAAAGAAATTTCTACTACTTATATGAGCTATTTCGATGGCATTCAATGCGGCTCGATTGTTTATGCTTTTCCTTATGATGATAAAACAACTTTAGCTGCCTTCTCTCAATTCTTAACAGCTACAGAAGATAGAACTTTGGCAGATGCAGACGGTAATTATGCGGGAACAGACGGTACTTTTGGTATTTCTGAAGTTTTATTCGGTGTGAGTGCCAGCCGCAAAGTACTCGCTGTTCTGGATTTGGGAATTAATATAAAATATCTGCAGGAATCCCTGGACGAATATGTCGGTTCTGCAGTTGCTATCGACCTTGCGCTTTTACATCAGACCACCAATGAAAATCTGAAAGTAGGAATTGCCTTAAGAAATATTGGTAAACAGCTTACTTATTACACGGGAAACGAATATGAGGAAAAACTGCCACAACTTTTTGTCGCAGGTTTCAGTTATCATCCGGATGAAAAATTCTATGCAACCCTGGATATTTACAAACCTCTGGAATTCGATTTCTCCGGTCGTTTAGGCGTGGAATATCAAATTCACGAAATCCTTGCTTTAAGGTGCGGATACAAATCTAATGCGAAAGATTGGCGGACTGGCGGAGATAACGAAACCTTTGCAGGACTCTCATTCGGTTTTGGCATAAACTGGCAGAAATATACTGTTGATTACGCTATTATTTCTTACGGCGATCTTGGTTATGTGAATCAAGTCTCACTTAAATATTCATTTTAATTAATCCCTGTCCGTAAAATGTTGCTACTCAAGTAACCTTTTGCTTTCTTTGTCTCATCTCATAAAAGCCCCTCTCTTGTTTTTAAAGAGAGGGGTTTGGGGTGAGTTTTGGATTCCCGCTTTCGCGAGAATGACAGAAGGAACATTTGAATTAATTATGAGAAAATATAATTTTTTTTTTTTTGCTTTTTCTTTCTTGTCACACCGTAGCAATATTCTTCTTGCTTTTCTTTGCGTAGGCGGACTCATTTTTCATTCTTCAATTGCATACGCAATTGAAGTAGGCGGTCACCTTACCGAAAATACAGTATGGTCTCCTGATAACAACCCCTATCATGTTATCGACGATGTTTATGTAGATGATGATGTAATGCTTACGATTCTTCCCGGAACTATTGTAAAATTTAATGCAGCTCCGCTTGTAGACTTAGCCTCAATCAACAATTATTTTGTTCATTATAATGGCTCTAATGTAGCTAATATGCTTTGGATAGATGGTCAGATTATTGCTAACGGAACAGAAGAAGAACCGATCACATTTACAAGAATTCAGGATTCATTATATTACCATTGGGGAATTATATATCTACGTGAAGATGCTGATTTATGCAGTTTTAAGTATTGTGATTTTAAGAATTCTGCTTTAATGCTGATTGTTCTTGGCATAATTCCACGAGGAGCAATCAGTATTTACAATGACGGTGCAATTATTGAGAATTGTAATTTTACAGATAATTTATGCGGTGTTTTTATTGATAGACCAACGCAAAATGTAATACTAAAAAATAATAACTTTCATAGCATAGAATGTTTTAGTCCTTCTTACCCTTATTATATCTATGGCGGAATACATATCACAGCCTCACCACATGGTCAGTCAAATCCAATCCTTGTAGTTAATAATACTTTTTCAGAGTCAGATATATCTTTGTATTATTTAGATATAAGCGGTGCTTCTGCTTATGTAGTTAATAATCATTTTATTGAAGGTGGTCTTGATGCGGATATGGATTCGGAAGATGCATCATATATTTATAATAATAATTTTATTAATTGTTCCAAAGGTATAAACGGAGGTTATCCAAACGATTCAATTTATATCAAAAACAATCGGTTCATTGATGGATCTGATGGAATTAATATAGATGATGCTTATGTTGAGATAAGTGATAATTATTTTGAAGGGTGTGATTTATATTCAAGTATTCATAACACAGGGAAAGCGTATAATAATATTTCATACGACGGTAATTTCCGATTACCAGGGTATCTTGAAGTTTATAATAATACATCATTTAATGGAAATTATGTAGGTGTTGAAGTAAGTTGGAGAAATATATCATGCTATAACAACATAACTATTAATAATGATTATGCAATTGGTAGTGGTGGTACTGTCACATATAAAAATTGTGTTTTTTTAGAAAATGAAGAAATAAACTATTTCCCAATTAGTGGCAATCCAATCTTCCGCAATTGCATTCTTGATTTTGAACTGCCACCGGAATGCATCGATGGTGGCGGCAACATCTGGGTGGATTCCCTGCAGTCACAAACACTTTTTGAAGATATCCAGAACGGAGATTTCCATTTAATTGAAGGCAGTCTGGCAATAGATGCCGGTTTCGATACTCTGGATTATTATTATCCGTTCGATATGGATTACAATCACAGGGTCTGGGATGGAGATAGTAATGGAATCGCAATAATTGATATTGGTCCTTATGAATTCAGCTCACCAGCATTTGGAGGTATCGAGGGTTGCACATACAATCCTACAACTGGAGAACCTGTGGATTATGTGCTATTAAAAATCAACAATGAACCCGGAGAGTTTACTTTTTCGGATAGCATCGGAAATTTTGAATACAAACTTCCGGCAGGAATTTATGATGTTTATGCAGAGCGAGTATTTTATGAGGAAGTTATCGAATATGAAGTAGAAGTTTTCGATGGGCAGTTTACT
>JABMPU010000208.1 GCA_013203665.1 Armatimonadota bacterium | reverse complement strand
AATTTTGTTCGTAAGATGATTCTGCTAAAATAAGAATTCTCGGACTTGACTTCACGGGAATGGAATGACAGTGGAGTTAAGAACGAGATAGATTTAACTTCCGAAGTTTTAGAAACTTCGGAAGTTTTTTTTATACAAGTGAAAACTTAGCTGGAATATGCATTCCATCCGGCAGTTGCCGATTGAAAGACAGATTTGAAACGACGGTCCCGGTCGGAAGAACGACAATAAATTTATCATTGAGATTTTTTATTATCTATTGACAGAAAATCCAAATATTAAATAGTATCAACTTTTTATGTGTTTTAAGTAAAAAATATTAAGGAATCCTTATTAAGGAAAGGAGTTAAGTCATGAAAAAAATTGAAATACTTATAATATTTGTGTTCATTTTCACATTTTCTAGTAGTTTATGGGCAGGATTTACAGTTGAGAATTTTAATGATGCAGGCAGTTGGCCGGGGACATCCAATTATACTGGTATAGCTACTTTCAGCGAAAATGATTGGACTTGGAATAGTGTTTCTCAGTTCATATCTGGTGGTTCAGATTATGAGATGGAAATAACTGGCGCAGCTCCTGGAAAAATCACCAGTTATTATTTTGAAAATGGTGCTGGAACTCTTTATTTTAATGCTTATTATGTTTCAAATAGTGGTTCTACAATTCACGTATATTATTCATCTAACGGTACAGATTGGACAAATGCAGCTTATCGAAAAGCCATTAATACTTCAAGTTCATCAAGTTACTCGGTTGCAATTAATTACTCACAAGCACACTATATTCGAATTCAGGCAGATTACTGGTCTGTACGCATTGATGATATTTCCGTATCAGATGAGTTAGCTCCTGTGGTTCCCACAGTTACAGTTGCAAGTATAAGTAATATCACGAAATTTGCTGCTTCGGGTGGTGGAAATGTAACTGCTGACGGAGGTGCCTCAGTTACTGTCCGTGGTGTATGCTGGGGATTATCTCAAAGTCCAAGTTTAGGTGCTGACAATTTCACTGAAGATGGTTCAGGCACTGGAGTATTTACAAGTCAGATTACAGGATTGGCTGCCAACACACATTATTTTGTTCGAGCCTATGCCACAAATTCTGCCGGAACCGGTTATTCAGAATATAATTCTCCTGCTGAGTTTACGACAGTAGATTATGCTCCTACATCTGTAACCAATGATGCTTCGGATTTGAATAATGTATTTGCTAACTTAAACGGAACGGTAAATTGTGATGAAGCTAGCACAACGGTTGTTTTTCAATATGGTGTAACCGACAGCTATGGTTCAGAAGTTGCTGCAGATGAAAGTCCTTTATCCGGAACTGGTGACCAGTCTGTGCAAGCATCATTGAGCGGACTAGATGAAAACACTACCTATCATTTTCGAGTAAAAGCAACCAATATGGTTAATTCTGTTATCACTTACGGAGGTGACAAGACTTTTACCACAACTGATAATCCTAATCAAACTTCAACTCAATCAATTCCTGTTGCAACTCCAGATCCTGACCCGATTGATTTTACAGGAACTGGAGTAACTGTCGATTTTTCCAGTGTTTCCGGTGCTACAGGAACCGACGATATTACGGTTAATCAGTTTAATGAACAGCCCACAAACCTTGCAGGACTGATCGGCTCGGAAATAAAAGTGAGTAATGAAAGTTATTTGTTCACAAATCATACTGGGTTCACCTTTACTTCTACAATTCAATTCCTGATAAGCGATCTGGACGGCATAAATACAGATTTATTTGCCGATATGGAAGACGGCGCAGAAACGACTATCAAAATGTGGAAACGCTCTGAATATGGATCAGGAGAGTTTGTCGAACAGGGACTTTTATTATATGATGATGGTGATGATGATTTTAATAACACAATAGATGATATTCTCTATCTGGCTGGTATAAATGACTTTAGTGAATTTGCATTTTCTTCGAATGGTGATCATTCACTATCTGTAATTCTTTCTACTTTCACAGTTCAATATCTAAATGAATCTCCGGTTTTATGTTGGACAACTCAATCTGAGACCAGTAATGCAGGTTGGAACATTTATCGTTCCCAAACAGATATTTTGGAAGAAGCAATGCAGATAAATTTAGAAATGATTCCCGGAGCAGGCACCACATCCGAACCCACAGATTATATTTATGAAGATGAATCGGAATTAATAGAAAACACGGAATACTGGTACTGGCTCGAAAGCATTGATTATTCCGGACTTACAGATAGTTACGGTCCAATTTCTCTAATAATTCCAGAGGAAGGAGAAGAACCTGGTTCACCGGAAGTTCCGGGTATTTACGGACTTCATCAGAATTATCCCAATCCCTTCAATCCTAACACAGAAATAAGTTTTATGATGAAGGAAAATTGTATCGGAGAATTAAGTATTTTTAATGTTAAAGGACAGAAAACAAAAACTATATTTTCAAACTTATCCATTCCGAAAGATGAGTTGATTATTTCCAACTGGAACGGAAAAGATGAATCCGGCAAAAAAGTTTCATCCGGAGTTTATTATTACAAGTTGCGAACAACCAAAGGGAATTTTGTTCGTAAGATGATTCTGCTAAAATAAGAATTCTCGGACTTGACTTCACGGGAATGGAATGACAGTGGAGTTAAGAACGAGATAATTCAACTTAACACAAGATCTTGCAGACTTGTGTCAAGTCTCTGAGTGTATGTCGAGAACATTCAAGATTTAACTTCCGGAGTTCCCATAACTTCGGAAGTTTTTTTATGCTCCTTGAAAAATAGTTTCTTTAATCCTCACCAACTCGCACTTCGTTACAAGTCAGGTCTGATTTTAATAAGTTGACAAAAATATTCTTTTCCCCAATTAGCAAATCGAGATAGCAATAAATTAAATATTCCGGCTTTACCGGAACAAAGGAGAAAAAGATGAAAAGAAGTTTATTAATCATTTTTTTAGTACTTATCACAAGTACCTGTCTTATCATTGGTTGTGATCTTTTCAACTCTGATAATGATACTGAAGAGGAATATTTCCTTGTATTTGAGATCGAAGCTGATAGTTATTACGATCTTGGATATGCAATAGGTCAGAGATTCAGCGTACAAATTAATGAATCTATCAATCGGCAAGCTGATTTTTTGGCTATGATAGAAACAATAATTTCTATAGATTCAGTATATTTCTATGAAAACCTTCTGGCAAATGCAGAAGCAGCTTTCCCCGATTATGTCGATGAAATTAGAGGAACATCCGACGCAACAGGAATTGATTTTGAAATCTTAATGCGCTGTAACTTATTTGGTGATATCCTAGCTCTTTTCCTAGGTTCACAAGAGTATAGCGACATAGACATTCCCGAATCACCGCTTGGCTGTTCCACTGTAAGTTATAATTATAACGGCAATCAATATTTAGCCCACAATGAAGATGGCTTTGCATCACTACACGATCTCATGGGTGTCATAAAAGTTAGCATGCCCGGCAAACCGGAATTCATCAATTTTTACTACCCTGGTCTGCTTTGCGGTATAGCCCCTTCAGTAACTGATGTGGGATTAGCTTTTTCAGGCAATCATATCCAGAGTGCCAACGGAGATCCTAACGGAGTTCCACACCTTTTTATCTTCCGTTCTCTTCTGGAAGCAGAAAGTGTGGATGAAGCTATTTCTATCATAGAAAATACCCTAACTTGTAATTATCTTCATATTAACATTGCATCCGGCATCGAGAATCGTATTGTTTCAGTTGAGAAAGCAGAAACCACTTCAGTTGTTTATGAAGTGGAAGGTCTTTATGCACACACCAATCATTTTATTCAGGATGCAATGCTCGGCTTTCCCACAGATGATGATGATACAACTCATGAACGATACGATATATTAACTGCTCTTATCGAAACTTATAATGATCAGCTTGAAAATGTGAATTGTGATGTATTGTATGATTTTCTCTGCGAAGTTGCAGCAGAGCCGGATACAACAGGTGGAATAACCGGTGGAATGACACTCGGCACTTCGATATTCAATATGGAAACCGGAAACTGGGAATTATTCTTCAATGATCCCAGAGATAACCTATCTCAGAATCTTCATTTCTAAAAAGAATTATTTTAAAACCCGAGTCGGATTATTCGTAACTCGACTCGGGTTTTCTTTGTCTAATTACTAAAATTCGTTTTCAGTGGACATTATTTTAGGAATTAATTTTTTCGTATCATTGTTATTTAGTGCCATTT